>NZ_RCNZ01000036.1:116833-226756 GCF_004307525.1 Pseudomonas sp. Sample_21
ACGCGGTCAGTTCCCTTTCCCTCCGGGAGAGGGTTAGGGTGAGGGGCTTTTGATCTGACTAATGCAGTACAATCCGCCCCCTTCTCAACTCCCCCAAGGATCCGCCATGTCCGGGCTTGAACTGTTTGCCGCTGCCCTCGGTGTCATCGCCGTGTGGCTGACGGTCAAGCAGAATCCGTGGTGCTGGCCGATCGGGCTGGTCATGGTGTTGCTCTACAGCTGGATCTTCTTTGAGGTGAAGCTGTATTCGGACATGTTGCTGCAAGTGATCTACGCCGCACTGCAGATCTACGGCTGGTGGCAATGGACCCGCGCCGGGACGATGCATGACGGTCGCCAAGTCACCCGCCTCGATGCACGCTCGATTCTGCTCGGCCTTGGCATTGGAGCGATCGGCAGCCTGCTGCTGGGCGCGGCGATGGCGCACTGGACCGACGCCGCACAGCCGTGGCTCGATGCCGCGCTCACCGGTTTCAGTCTGGTCGCGCAACTGTGGATGGCGCAGAAACGACTGCAATGCTGGGCGTTGTGGTTCGTCCTCGATGTGATCTTTGTCGGCCTGTTCATCTATAAAGGCCTCTATCTGACTGCCGGCCTGTATGCGCTGTTTACCCTGCTCGCCGTGCAAGGCTGGCGGGAATGGCGTGCCGATCCGGCGTTGCGCACATGAAAGTCGTTGTTCTCACCGGCCCGGAATCCACCGGCAAGAGCTGGCTGGCGGCAGGCCTGGAGCAGCGTTTCGGCGGCGTGCGCGTTGATGAATATGTTCGTCGGTTCATCGAAGACAACCCACGCGACACTTGCCTCGCGGATATCCCTGATATCGCCCGGGGCCAGTTGCAATGGGAAGATCAGGCACGGGCGAAACAACCCGAACTGCTGATTCTCGACACCCATCTGCTGAGCAACATCCTCTGGAGCCAGACCCTGTTCGGCGACTGCCCGGCCTGGCTGCAAAGCGAATTGCTCACGCGCCATTACGACCTGCACCTGCTGCTGTCGCCGCAACAGGTCGACTGGGCCGAAGATGGTCAGCGCTGCCAACCGGATCTTGCGGATCGCATGGCATTTTTCGAAGCCACCCGCGCCTGGTTGATTGAGCATCAACAGTCATTGCAAGTTATCGAGGGCAATTGGGCCGAGCGCCAGACGCAAGCCTTTGCGGCGGTCGAGCTTTTGCTGTCCAGCTGAGCCGCCTTGGGACGAAACTGTCCGTTTTTGAAACACTCCTCACCGCGCAAAGCCCCCGTCCAAACGCTGTTCATCACTCCGTCACGTCACCTGTTACGCCGATGAAACACATCGGCGCAAACCCTTGTTCCAGAGCTTTCCGACGTCAAGCACCGTCCAAGCACCCATGCATGTGTCTCAGCGCTGAAACAGTACCCGCTTTGAGCATTCCCGGAAAACACCTAAGCCATTGAAATAACGCGACAATTCAAAACCGGCACAGCTTTCGCTCTCTCCTTCACAACGCTGAATAACCCAGCCCACTGAAGAAGGAATTGCAGCCGTGGGGAATTTCAATAAAAGCCTGACCTGCCTCCTGCTGATCGGATCAGCCGCCAGCGCATTGATCAGTGTCAGCGCCCAGGCCGAAGGCAATGGAGTGATCGTCCTCAACCGCGACGTTCAACCCATCGCGATCGGTCGCAATGGCGGCAAAGATCCCTATCCAACCACGGTCAACGCCAACCCTTCGGCGCGGATCAACCAGACCCTCAGCAGTACCGAACTGACTGACGGTGATTTCGCCAGCGTCGCCAGCGGCTCATCGATTCGCGGCAACATGACCACGCCCAGTTCCAACCTGCCCGGCATGAACACTCTGACCAACCAGAACGGCCTGCCCGGTATGCGCACTGGCAGCGGCGGTGGTTCTGGCGCCTCGATCTCCAACACGGTCAACCGGGCGATGAGCACCGGGCTGGCGCCTCTGACTCGCATGGCCGGAGGCCAATGACATGAATCGCACCCTGCTGCTTCTCGCCCTGCTCGGCTGCACCAGCGCCATGGCCGATTCGGCTTCAGTGAACAAGGCCAATATTCAGGATTCCGGTGTTCAGTATCGCGGCAACTTCAATGTCAACCAGGCTGCCGGTGACCAGATGCAACAAGCCAACACCAAGGCGATTGCCATCGGCACCGAAGCCCATGCCACCACCAACGTCAGGCAAACCATCGACACGCCCGCCAGCCGCGCCATCGACGCGAGCGCCAATATCGGCGGCAACTCTTTCAGCAATGGCAACGGCATCCTCGGTGTGAACCAGGGCGCCGGTGCCAACAACCAAATGGCCAACGTCACGCGCGTCAGCATCAGTGCCGGCCCGCAGAGCGTTGACGACAGCGCCCTTTCACAACAGAACGTGGCGTTTATACCGAGCTCAGGAGCAACTGGTACCTCAATCGGCAGTCGCCAGGTCACGACCAGTGATCAGGCCTTCACCGGCAGCCGCGGGGTAATCCAGGTGAACCAGAGTGCCGGGGTGGGGAACCGAATGGCTAACACCCTGAGCATCCGGGTCGCAGACTGACCCAAACAAAAAGCAGTGCAATTAGAAAAGTCCCAACACTTAACCAACTAATAAGCACGACGGAGAAACAACCATGAAACCTACAATGGCTCTCAAACCACTGGTTTTCGCACTCGCAGCAGTGATGGCAATGGCAGCACAGGCTGGCGGCCGTGGTGACAATGATCATGGTAACGGGCACGGCAATGGACATGGCAACGGTCACGGCCAGCCACAAGGTCCGAATCTTGAACAACTGCTGCAAATCACCGCAGGCGCCGGCGCCGCTGTACTCGATGCGCAAAACAGCGACGGCAACGTGGTGAAAAACCAGGGCACCCTGAACAACGCCAATGCCAGCGACTCGCTCAACGGCTCCAACGGCAACATGGGCGCCAACGTCGCCGCCGGCGACGGCAACCAGCAGGACAACGCTGCTGCACTGGCCACCGCTGACGAGAGCTTCATCTTCGGCAATGCTGTTGCCGCCTCGAGCGCGACTCAGGTGAACAACAACAACTACGTGAAAAACTCGTCCACCTTCAACAACGCCACGCTCAGCAATGCAGGCAACAATGGTTCCGGCAACATCGGCATCAACGTGAGCTCGGGCAACTTCAACCAACAGAAAAACAACCTTGCCATCGCCGTTTCCGGTGGTCGTGTAGCGCAGGCCGCTGCCTCTGCCAACCAGTCCTCGACTGGCCTGGTCGTGGAAAACAAAGGCGTGCAGGCTTACAAAACCGACACCCTCACCGGTACTTATGCAGCCGCTGGCGCGTTCAAAGCCAAAGGCACCGCGACCATCGAAGACGACAACCACGGCGGTTGGGGCAACCGTGGCGGCGGCCATGGCGGCAACGATGATCAGAAAGCCAAGTTCGAAGCCGTGGGTACTTTTGGCCTCGCTGGCGTCACCACCCAACAAGTGTTGACCAAAGATGGCTGGAAAACTCCAGTCGTCAACAACGCCAACATGACCAACTCGATGAACAACTTCTCCGGCAACGGCGGAGCCAACGTCTCGGCGGGTGTGGGCAACCAACAAAGCAACTCGCTGTCCATCGCCGCAGGTTGCAAAGCCTGCATGTAATCGCGATCGAAACGAAAGCCCCGGCAACGGGGCTTTTTTCCCAGGTTCCACAAGGCGTATTCGATCATGCGGACTCCTGCCCTCCTCGCTCTGCTTTGTCTGTGCGGCCTGACTCAGGCAGCCCAGATGCCTGTGGCCGCCCTGCCGGGTGGCGTGCTGGTCTACAAGGACGTGCAAAGCATTCGTGAGCGCAAGTTTGCCGACATCGTCGAACAGAAAACCGATTTCAGCTGCGGCGCTGCTGCGCTGGCAACGGTTCTGCGCCAGGCCTATTGGCTCGACGTCGATGAGGAGCACATCATCAAAGGCATGCTGGTCAACGCAGACCAGGACCTGGTGCGAACCCAGGGTTTCTCCATGCTCGACATGAAGCGCTACGTAGAAAGCATCGGCATGCGCGCCCGTGGCTACCGGATCCCGCCCGAGAAACTCGAAGCGGTGACCATTCCGGTGGTGGTTCTGATGGACATTCGTGGCTACAAGCATTTCGTCGTCCTGCAGCGTTCGGACAAGGATTGGGTCTACATCGGTGACCCGGTTCTCGGCCACAAGCGCTACAAGCACGACGACTTTGTCAAAGGTTGGAACGGCATTGTCTTTGCCATCGTCGGCCCCGGTTACGACAAGGCCAACGCCTTGCGCAGCCCTCCCGTGCCGCTGACGGCGAAGAACTCGCTGGACAGTTTCAACCCGGTCAAAGATGCGGAATTGATGGATTTCGGGTTCATTCAGAGCGACTTCTTTTAATCGCCGAGTTAGAGAATGGGACTGGATGTCCCGGGAGCAGCAGATGAAAAGCTCATACTGGCTGGCCGCCGCCTGCCTGGCAGCGAGTGCGTCAGGTTTAGCCCATGCCGGATTCAAACCCATCGAAATCAAGGACCAGGAGCTCGCCGAGCTGCGCGGTCGTTACGTCATGCCGGGGCGGATCATCAGCTTCGGCATTGTCATGAGCAGCACCTGGCGCAACGCCAGCGGCGACTTGATCGGGGCCGCGACCTCGATGCAGATCCAGGCCGCAACCGTCAAACCGGAATTCTATGTCTCGACCATCAAGGAGTCGGGCAATGGCAGCGCTCTCGCATCAGGCACCGGCACTGTCATCGGTGGTGCCGGCCTCAATAGCAGCCAGGGTGTGACGCAAAGCGTACGCGCCGCCGGCGATGGCAACACCGCCAGCAACAACGTCGCGATCAACGTCAGCGAAGCCAGCCAGGCCCCGGCACTGGTGCCATCGCAGGGCCAGGCGCTCATCGCCGGGCAGACCATCAGCGGCAGCAACGGCGCCGGCAGTGTCGCGGTTTCGGCCAATGGCGGTGGCGTGCAAATGGCCATTCAGGCCAGCGGCAACCAAGGCACGGCGCTGCAACAGGTCGCCCAGGGCGGGCTGCTGCAGAACACCCGTTTGCTGGGCAGCGCCAACGTGGTCAACAACCTTACGCAACTCAACGTCGTACTTAACAATAACGGCAGAAGCGCCGGTGCACTGGATTGCAACCTGACCCAACTCGGGGCCCTACGCAATATCGGATATTGAACTACGCTGAGTCTCGATCATTGGGCTTAAAGGGACGGCTTATTCATGTATCGATCAGTATCACTGCGTGCTGCAGTGTGTTTGAGTACCCTTCTCCCGGCGGCAATGCTGCAAGCAGCACCCGACGCCGATGTAGAAGCCCTGAAACGGGAACTTCTGGAACTGAGACAACGATACGAACAACAACAACAAGCGCTGGCGGTACTTGAACAACGGGTCCGCCAGGTAGAAGAAACACCCGCCGCCCCACCGCCAAAACGGCTGGCCAAATCGCCGTCCGACATGAAAGGCAATCGCGTCGCCGCCGGAGCCGCCACAGGCACCGGTGCGGCCGCTGCATCGGGAGGCGCTGCCGGGGGCAGTGGCGCATCCTACGGTCAATCACTGGCCGATGATTCACAACCGGCACAGAGCGTTTCCAATCTGTATGACGAAGCCAGCGGTTTCTTTGGCGGCGGCAAGTTCAGCGTGGAAACCGGCCTGACCTATTCGCGCTACGACACCCGTCAGTTGATCCTGAACGGGTTCCTTGCGCTGGATTCGATCTTCCTGGGCAACATCAACCTCGACCGGATCAAGGCCGACACCTGGACCCTGGACCTCACCGGCCGCTACAACTTCGACAATCGCTGGCAGTTCGACCTGAACGTGCCGGTGATCTATCGCGAGTCGACGTATCAATCCGGCGGCGGCAACGAGGGCGCGGCTGGCGTAACAACAGAAGAAACCGTAACCAAGGATCCAACCATTGGCGACGTCAACTTCGGTATCGCCTACAAGTTCCTCGACGAATCGGTCAACACCCCGGACGCCGTCGTCACCTTGCGCGTCAAGGCGCCGACCGGCAAAGACCCGTTCGGCATCAAACTGCGCCAGACCGACGCCAACTCCAACCTGTTCGTCCCCGACACCCTGCCCACCGGCAACGGCGTCTGGTCGATCACGCCGGGTATCTCGCTGGTCAAGACGTTTGACCCGGCGGTGCTGTTCGGCAGCCTCTCCTACACCCACAACCTCGAGGAGTCGTTTGACGACATCAGCTCCACGGTCAACCAGAAAACCCCAGGCAAAGTGCGCATCGGCGACAGCTTCCAGATCGGCGCCGGTATCGCCTTCGCGCTTAACGAGAAGATGAGTATGTCGTTCTCGGTCTCCGACCTGGTGCAACGCAAGAGCAAGCTGAAACAGGACGGCGGCGATTGGGAATCGGTGGTGTCCAGTGATGCCAACGCCGGTTACTTCAACGTCGGCATGACGATTGCTGCAACCGACAATCTGACGATCGTGCCGAACCTGTCGATCGGCATGACCGATGATGCGCCGGACTTTTCGTTCAGCCTGAAATTCCCGTATTACTTCTAGGCAAAAGCAAAAGATCGCAGCCTTCGGCGGCTCCTGCATGTGGATTCGAGTAATCCCCGCAGGAGACGCCGAAGGCTGCGATCTTTTGATTCTGAGGCTCTTGCTCGTGACCACTCATCGGAAACACGTCCGCACCTGTCAGATCTGACAGGTGCGCCATGCCCTCAAATCCGCTTTCATGACTCCAGCGCCTGGCACCTTGCAACCGGGCCCATAACGGAGCACTGCCATGAGCCAGCCGCTGGATGAAAACCGCATTTTTGCCCTGAGCCCTCCCTTCATACAGGGTAAGGTCGACTTGCAGACGCCGGAGAACTATCACGGAGGCATATCGCTGGATACCGTCAAGGACGATATGCGGGTTTTCGTAGACCCGTGGATAAGCATGGCACTGGAAGACGAATGCCAAATGTCTTATGACGGCGTCATTGTCGGAACGATACCGGTCGATGAAAACAATCTGAATAAACGGCTGGAATTCAAAATCCCCAGGGCTCAGGTCACCAACGGCGCGGCACTCGTCTTTTACACGGTGAAACGCTTGGGTCAGGAGCCAGTGAGCTCCGAGCCGGTGTTGCGTATGTGGGTCCAGCTCACACGGCCAGGCGGCCTGGATCGCGACCCCGAGGACGGCCATTCCGGCCTGCTCTACACGCTGAGCCCTGATCCGTCTCAAGGCGTAGATGCGGAAATGGCCCGGCGGGAAATCCGCATGCTCATCGTGCCTTATGAAAACATCGCCGTCTTCGACACCATTCGTTGTGGTTGGGGAGATCAGGTGGTGACGTACTACCCGGTCACCAGAGAGCAGATCGAAGATCCGGTCAACAATCCGATCATCGTCACCTTCACCGAAAAAGTCATCAGAGACCAAGGCAACGGCAGAAACATCGAAGTGCGCTATCAGGTCTTCGACCGGGTTAATAATTTCCCGGTTCCAGAGGCGCCATGGTCAAAAGTCACCTATGTGAATGTGGACCTGAGCATCAGCCGCTTGCCGGCGCCAACAATCTGGGTCAACAACCAGAACGTCACCACCATCGACCTGAAGGTACTGGGTACGAGCGACGCCGATGCACGGGTTTATTTCACCCCACCGGATTTCCAGATTGAAGACGAAGTCGAGCTGAGGTGTACCGGCCAGACACCTGAGGGAGTACCTGTCACGATCGGACCGTTGGTACACACGGTCGGCGCCGTGCCTGGGCACTTCGATTTCAAGCTGGCCAATGCCTCGATCAGGGCCATGGTCAATGGCTCGGCCACGACCAACTACAAGTTAATCCGCGCCAACGTACCTGCGCGTCCGTCCAATGACGTTGTTGTTCCAGTCACCGGCGAAGTCAGTCAGTTGAAGCCGCCAATGGTTGTCGAGGCGCCTGATTACAAACTTGACCCGAACCGGCATCAGAATGGATTCACCGTGGTGTTTGACACCGCCGCGTTTGACGCAAATCACGAGGTAAAACTGGAAATCGCCGGCACACCCGGCGCCGGCTCAGTACCTCCCCAGCAGAAGCCGGTAGCGGGACAATTGAAAGTGCAATTCGAGATTGATTTCTCCGTCACCGGGGCAAATCTGCAGCGCAGTGTGGAGCTGATATACAGCCTGATCGTTAATGGACAGCCGACGCCGGTGCAGAGTGTGACGCTGGTGATTGGCGAGTTGCTGCAATCGAGCATGCCGATGCCGAATCTTGAGGGTTTTGATGGTGAGGTGCTGGATGTAGGGTTGATCAAGGATGGCACGAAGGTGTTGTGTGGGGCCTGGCCGTTTCAGCGCGCCGGGTGTCCGATTTGGTTGGAATATGTGGAGACGTTTGCAGGGGGTGGGGAGCGGGTCAAGCAGCAGTTTGTGGGGGCGGCGCATGATCAGGAAGTGGGGTTAAGTTACGTGGCTGAGGTGGAGTGGTTGCGGGGGTGTAAGGCGGATTCGAGGTTGGTTGTTGTGTTGAAAGTGGGGTTGTATTTGGCAGCGGTAGAGAGTGAGGCGATTGCATGTCAAATGAGGAGTTATCGGGTGATGGCCGGATTGGATGATTTGACTACTTTTGATAACTATGATTGGAATCATTGGTCGCTAAACATAGTACTTCATCAATCTAAAATAACATTAGTTTCAGACGAGTACGTTCTGGAGTCTTTACCAAGTGAAGCTGTGACCTATAGATTAATTTATATTACCAAATCTTTCCAAGAAATTGAAACAGACTCGAGACTTGAGTTGAGCTTCGATTATATAGCGCCAGTCACTCTACACGTTATCGTTGAACACAATTTCTCTCAACAATTCGAACAGGCTTCTCCGACTTCATCGTGGCAAACCAAGATATTACAGTTCAGCGTGGCCAAGTCTTCTACGCCAAGGTCACTGATGCTGTGTTTGAGAATGACGTCATATGACGCAACTGGTCCTACATACCTGAAAAATATAAGAGTGAGAAAAATATGATAATTTTCAGAATATTGGGGCTACCTGAGAGGCGGTAGCTATAAAGCGTTTTGGTAACTTTCCCGCCTCTCAAGATTAACTTCAAATCACCTAATCTGATGCTTATGCAACAACCGATAAAAAGTAGGCCGCGAAACCCCTAAAACTTTCGCGGCCACGCTTAAATTATCACTATGCCGATTCAACACATCACACAACGCCTGCCGTTCCGCTCGGGTCTTGTAATCCTCCAGCGTGCCCATCGGCGTGGCGATCGAGTGTTGGCTGATCAACCCTAAATCCCGCGCCTCGATCTGCCGCCCCTCCGCTAACACCAACCCACGCCTGACCCGATTCGCCAGCTCGCGCACATTGCCCGGCCAGTCATGCTTGCCCATGGCAATCAATGCATCTTCGCTGAAGCTGCGTGGCCGGCGCCCGGTTTCGTGGCTGTAGAAGTGCGAAAAATGGTTGGCCAGCATCGACAGATCGCCATGGCGCTCGCGTAGGGGTGCGGTGACCACTTGCAGGACGTTCAGCCGGTAATAAAGGTCTTCACGAAAGCGCTTTTTCTCGATCGCCGCTTCCAGGTCAACGTGGGTTGCGGCCAGAACGCGAACGTCTACCGGAATCGGCTGACTGCCGCCTACCCGCTCGATGTGTTTCTCTTGAAGAAAGCGCAGCAGGTTGGCCTGCAACTCGAGCGGCAGATCACCGATTTCATCGAGGAACAACGTACCGCCATTGGCCGCTTCGATGCGTCCGACCTTGCGCTGGTGTGCGCCGGTGAACGCGCCTTTCTCGTGGCCGAACAATTCTGACTGAATCAAATGCTCTGGAATCGCCCCGCAGTTGATCGCTACAAACGGTTTGTTGTGACGCTGGGATTGTCGATGCAGGGTGCGCGCGACCAGCTCTTTGCCGGTGCCGCTTTCACCGCGAATCAGCACGGGCGATTCGGTCGGGGCCAGTTTGCTCAGCAGTTTGCGCAGTTCGCGGATCGGTTTGCTGTCGCCGAGCAGTTCGTGCTCTGGCTGATCGACATGAATGGTGCCCTGCCCGCGCAGGCGCGCCATGCCGAAGGCGCGGCCGAGGGTGACCTGTACGCGGGAGACGTCGAAGGGCAAGGTGTGGAAGTCGAAGAACCATTCACAAACGAAGTCACCGACGTTCTGTAAACGCAGGACTTCCTGATTGAGCACGGCAATCCATTCGGTGCCGCTGCGGCTGATCAGTTCTTTGACCGCTTCTGGACGTTCCAGGTGGTAAGGCTGCAAGCGCAGCAGGCCGACGTCACAGGCGCGGGATGCGGCGTTCTCCAGATTACAGCTGTCTACATCCCAACCGACGGCGCGCAATCCCGGCAACAGGCGATGGCAGTCGTCGCAGGGATCGACCACCAGTAAACGTCTCGACGCAGGCGCTTCGCTCATGACTGTTCCTTGGCGCCAAATTTGATAAATGATCGTAAAAACAGTCATTTGGCAGACCCGGTTGTAACACTAGCAAGATTTTGACGGCGGCTTGTACCGATTGCTTATAGGGCGGGTATTAAAAGAGTTATAAGAAAGTTGGTTGTTAGTTAGCTATCGACTATTTGCGCTGAGTCAAAGAGCCGCCCCTCACCCTAGCCCTCTCCCGAGGGAGAGGGAACTGACCGAGGTGTTTGCGCGAGGTACGCCGATCTGAAAGACCGAGCCGAACTCAGCTTTCCAAAAAGCCCGTCAATTGGCTCCCTATCTCGAGTTAGAGTGGACTGACGGTGCTGGTTGTTCGAGGTACAGCAACCTGAATTACCGAGCCGAACTCGAGTTTGAAAAGCCCACAAATCGGCTCCCTCTCCTCGGGGAGAGGGCTGGGGTGAGGGGTGAATTCAGCGCGGTGTTCGGACAGGTGCAGGATTAACGAAACGAACTTACGTTATGTAAAGAACCTGAAATTTCTTTGTTTCAAGTGTGACCCACCCCCCTGTTGCGTGCATCAGTACAAGTAACCCGCCGCACGGTAAGCCCAACCGACGGCACATCACTTGATTGGGCGCCAATAGAGAGAAGACCCCATGACTGCCCCGCTGCGTATCAACGAAGCACTTTTGATTGCCAACCACGCGTTCAAGCCTTTTCAGTGCGTGGCCTGGGCGCCACAAGACGGCAATGGCGAACTGAGCCTGACCGTCGTCGACCGCACCAACTCACACATCGGTCGCAAACAAATCCCGAGCAGCGCCTACTCTGACCCGGCGCAACTCGAACAACTGCTGCAACAGGCCCGCGCCGAGCTGAGCGAAGACGGTCACAAGTTGCAATCGTGGTCGATGCCACACTGATAATCGAACAAAGGCGGATGACGTTAAAGTCATCCGCCGTTGTTGTATGCGAAGTCGAATAAGCACGGTACTTACCGCGCTGTTTCATCCAAATTACTTGGCTCGCTTGCGACTGGTTCAACAAGACACTGTTCTGGCACAGTGCGACCGTCGTTCTGTTGATTCGTCCAGTTGTACTTCTCGCGGTTCAGGGATTGAATGTTTCGCTCGTGCAGTCAGCCTCCCAATCACTGGGATATCGGCTACTCGCAAGGAGACGCGTGCATGTCGACCCTGAACACTTATGCGCTGCCCACGGTATGGAAAAACCCCGGTTCGCTCGACTCGACCTTCGCCATCGGCGGTGTTGCGCAGGTGTACTTTGCCGGTAGCCTGTCCAGCCAGACTCAACATGTCGCGCTCGATGCGCAGGGTCGGATTCTGGTCGCCGCCAAGGTCGGTACGCCGAAGGGAAGTCGTTTTGGCCTGGCGCGGCTGCTGGGTGATGGGTCGGCGGATTTGTCGTTCGGTATTCAGGGCAGCGTGATCGGTAGTTTCGTCGAAGGATTCGAAGCCAAGGCCGGCAAGGTTCAGGTACTAGCTGACGGCAAGATGCTGCTGGCCGGCCTGCATTATGAAGACACCCATCGCACCCTCCCCGCCTTCGCCCTGTTCGATGCCGACGGCAGGCCAGATCGAACTTTCGGTGATGACGGCTTCCAGATCGTGCGCCTGCCCGGCGAGCTGTCCATGGGCACCCGCGACAACTGGCTGCCGCCGGGTGTGCCTGGTGTTGAAGCCTGTGACTTTGCGGTGCAGGAAGACGGTCGCATTCTGCTGATCGCCAACCATCATTTCAGCCTCGCCGACCACGCCGGCATGCTGATTCGCCTGTGTCCTGATGGAAGCCTCGACGAATCGTTCAACGGGCGCGGATTTGTCATGGTTCGCCACTTGCTGCTCAACACCTGGCTGAGCACCCTGCTGTTGAAGGCGGATGGGCGAATTGTCGTCGCAGGTTCCATCGACTTTCCGCAGCAAGGGCTGCTGGCGGTTTACCAGTCCGATGGGCGTCTGGACGAGCGTTTTGCCGTGGACGGTTTCATGGCGTTCAGGGCCCACGGCAACAGCGCTCAGGTCAGCCAGATCATCGAGTCCGCCGACAGGCTCTACTGCTTCGGCAGCAGCCGCGATCCAATCCGCTGCCTGACGTTTGTCCTGCACGCCAACGGTCGACCGGACCTGCACTGTCACCACGGCCAACCACAGGTGGTGGACATCGGTCCCAGCGGCTCCCAATGGAACGCCGCCCGGTTGCTGAGCGACGGCCGCATCGTTGCCGTGGGCGCGACCATCGGCGGGGTTGAAGCCGACTTCATGGTCGCCCGTTATCAAGCTGACGGCAGTCTCGATCCCGCGTTCGGCCAGGGCCACGGTTGGTTGCGCACGCGACTGGGGCGAAGTCTCGATACAGCCAATTCTCTGGCCGTACAAACTGACGGGGCTATCGTGGTGGGGGGCTATTCACTGGATGGCAACTACCGGGCAATGGTTGCGCGTTATCTGAATCCATAGAGCATTCAACAGGATCGAGGTTATCGGCGACTTGATCTTCCTTGAAACATCCGGCAACTTTCGCGCTTCTAAATAAAAGGAGCAGCCGATGTCCGGTTCAATCGCCCAGGCGTTCGCGCACAACTTCCTCGGGCAATCGCCACGCTGGTACAAGGCGACCATCGTCGGTTTTCTCATTCTCAATGCCGTGGTGCTGTTCACCATCGGCCCGGTCGCCGCAGGCTGGTTGCTGGTGATCGAATTCATCTTCACCCTGGCCATGGCGCTCAAGTGTTATCCGTTGATGCCCGGCGGCCTGCTGTTGATTGAAGCGTTGCTGTTGAAGATGACCACGCCGCAAGCGCTTTACGATGAGTTGCTGCACAACTTTCCGGTGATCCTGCTGCTGATGTTCATGGTTGCCGGCATCTACTTCATGAAAGATCTGCTGCTGTTTCTCTTCTCGCGGCTGCTGTTGGGCGTGCGCTCGAAAGCGATTCTGGCGCTGATGTTCTGCTTCTTGTCGGCGTTCCTCTCTGCGTTTCTTGATGCGTTGACCGTGACGGCGGTGATCATCAGTGCGGCTGTCGGGTTTTACTCGGTGTATCACCGGGTCGCGTCTGGCAATGATCCACGCAAGGACAGCGAATTCGGTGACGATGAGCATTTACCGTCGCGACACCATGAGGACTTGAATCAATTCCGCGCTTTCCTGCGCAGCCTGTTGATGCACGGCGCGGTCGGCACGGCGCTCGGTGGCGTCTGCACTTTGGTCGGTGAGCCGCAGAACCTGTTGATTGGCCATGAGATGGGCTGGCATTTCGGCGAGTTCTTCCAGAAAGTTGCCCCGGTGTCGCTGCCGGTACTGGTGGCGGGTCTGGTTACTTGCGTGCTGCTGGAGAAGCTGCGCTGGTTCGGATACGGCACGCTGCTGCCGGACAACGTCCGCGCTGTGTTGGCCAACTACGCTGCCGAGGACAACGCCAAACGCACGCCCCGTCAGACGGCGGCGCTGCTGGTGCAAGGCGCGGCGGCGCTGATTCTGATTGGTTGCCTGGCGTTTCACCTGGCTGAAGTCGGCCTGATCGGATTGATGGTGATCGTATTGATCACCGCGTTTACCGGGATCACCGACGAGCATCGCCTGGGCAGCGCGTTCAAGGACGCCATGCCGTTTACCGCGCTGCTGGTGGTGTTTTTTGCCGTGGTGGCGGTCATTCACGATCAGCATCTGTTCGTCCCGCTGATCGAGTGGGTCTTGGCGCTGCCGATGGATCAACAGCCGGGCATGTTGTTCATCGCCAATGGTCTGCTCTCGGCGATCAGCGACAACGTATTTGTCGCGACCATTTACATCACTGAGGTGAAACAGGCTTTTCTGGCCGGGCACATGACTCGCGAGCACTTCGAAACGTTGGCGATTGCGATCAACACCGGCACCAATCTGCCGAGTGTGGCGACACCGAATGGTCAGGCAGCGTTTCTGTTCCTGCTGACCTCAGCGATCGCGCCGCTGGTACGTTTGTCGTACGGGCGCATGGTGTGGATGGCGGTGCCGTATACCGTGGTGATGGGCTTGTTGGGCTGGTATGCGGTGAGCTATTGGCTCTAAGCCACACTGAATAACCCTGTGGGAGCGAGCCTGCTCGCGAATGCGTTAGGTCAGGCAAAGAAGGTGTTGAATGTGCCGACACCTTCGCGAGCAGGCTCGCTCCCACATTGGTTTTGGTGTTGGATCAGTGCGGGAGGATGTACTGCTCGATCGCCAAAGCCACGCCGTCTTCGGTGTTCGACGCTGTAACGACATCCGCCTGACGCTTCACCGCCTCTTCCGCCTGTCCCATGGCAATCGACAAGCCGGCGCATTTGAACATCGCCGGGTCGTTGCCGCCGTCGCCGATGACAGCGGTTTGCTCGAGCGGCACGCCGAGGTATTCGGCAATCGTTGTCAGCGCGGTGCCTTTGTTAGCCTCAAGCGCAGTGACGTCCAGATACACCGGCTGCGAGCGCGACACTTGCGCCATGCCGTTGACCTTGGGCAACAGCTGCGCCTCCAGCTCGATCAGCAACTCTGTGTTATTGCTGGTGGCAACGATCTTGTCGATGCGCTCCAGATACGGCTCGAAACTCTCGACCACCACCGGCGGATAGCCGAGGCCGCTCTGTTCACGTGGGACCATCGGCCCGTGCGGGTCCTTGAGCAGCCAGTCGCCGCCGCTGAACACCCAGATTTCCACCTCCGGTTGATCGGCAAACTGCGCCAGAGCAATCAGCGCGGTTGTTGCCGGCAGATAATGCGCGGCCAACAGTGTGCCGTCCGGTTTGACGATGGTGCCGCCATTGAACGCCGCTGTCGGCAGATCAACGCCCAGCGCCTCGATCTGCTGCAACATGGCTTTCGGCGGGCGGCCGCTGGCGAGGCTGAACAGCACACCGGCCTCGCGCAATGAACGCACGGCGTCGATGGTGCGCTGGTTCAGCGTGTGATCAGGCAGCAACAAGGTGCCGTCCATGTCGCTGAGCAGAAAACGGATCGGTTGTTTCGGCAAATCACTCATCCCAGGCCGTGCCAGACGCGACCATCGCGAGTCAGCAGATCTTCGGCTGCTTGCGGGCCATCTTCGCCGGCCGCATACGTCTCGACGCTCGCATCCTGCTGCCAGGCATCAAGGAAAGGCTGCACCGCTCGCCAACCGTTCTCAATGTTGTCGGCACGCTGGAACAGCGTCTGATCACCGGTCAGGCAGTCGTAGATCAAGGTTTCGTAGCCAGTCGACGGCTGCATCTCGAAGAAATCCTTATACGCAAAACCCAGCTCGATATTGGCCATGTTCAGCGCCGGCCCCGGGCGCTTGGCCAGCAGGTCGAACCACATGCCTTCGTTTGGCTGGATCTGGATGCGCAGATAAGTCGGCTGCAACTCGTCGACTTCGGTGTCGCGGAACTGTGCGTACGGCGCTGGTTTGAAGCAGATGACGATCTCGGTGTCGCGCACGCTCATGCGCTTGCCGGTGCGCAGATAGAACGGCACGCCGACCCAGCGCCAGTTATCGATCATCACCTTCAGCGCCACGTAGGTTTCCGTGGTGCTGTCGGGCGACACGTTGGCTTCTTCGCGATAACCCTTCAACGGCTGGCCATCGCGCTCGCCAGCGCTGTACTGGCCGCGCACCGAGTTGGCCCGGGCTTCTTCCGTCGACCAGGGACGAATCGCCCCGACCACTTTGGCTTTCTCGCCGCGCACCGCGTCAGCGCCGAAAGCAGCCGGCGGTTCCATGGCGACCATGGCCAGCAACTGGAACAGGTGATTGGGCACCATGTCGCGCAGTGCGCCGGTGTGTTCGTAAAAACTGCCACGGGTTTCCACGCCGACGGTTTCCGCCGCAGTGATCTGCACGTGGTCGATGTAATGATTGTTCCAGAACGCTTCGAACAGGCTGTTGGAGAACCGGCTGACCAGGATGTTCTGCACGGTTTCCTTGCCCAGGTAATGGTCGATGCGATAGATCTGCTTCTCGCTCATGACCTTGAGCAGGCAAGCGTTCAAGGCTTCGGCAGTGTGCAGATCGGAGCCGAACGGCTTCTCGATCACCACCCTTCTGAACGCTTCGGGGGTTTCTTCAAGCAAACCGGCGCTGCCGAGACGGCGCACCACTTCACTGAAGAAACGTGGCGCGGTGGCCAGGTAAAACACCGCATTGCCGGTGCCGCTGTCGGCGATTTTCGCCGCCAGGGCTGAATAAGTGCTGTCGTCGAGGAAATCACCCTGGACGTAGCTGATGCCTTTGGCGAGCTTGGCCCACAAGGCCGGATCAAGCATCTGATCGCCCTTGCCGACCTTCGCCGCCACTTCGGTACGGATGAAGTCTTCGAGCTTTTGCGCGAAGGCTTCATCGGTAATGGCGTTGTGATCAACGCCGACGATCCGCAGATTCTCGTCGAGCAGGCCGTCGCGACTGAGGTTGTACAGCGCCGGCATGAGCAAGCGCTTGACCAGGTCGCCGTGGGCACCGAACAGGAACAGCGTGGTCGGTGGTGCGGGTTCTGCCTTGGATTTTCTGCGGATCGTACGGGTCATTTCTTGGCAATCTCCACGTGGCCGCCGAAGCCGAAACGTTGTGCCGACAGGATCTTGTCACCGAAGGTGCCCTGCCCGCGCGAGCGGTAACGGGAGAACAGCGAGTTGGACAGCACCGGTACCGGCACCGCTTGCTCCATGGCCGCTTCGATGGTCCATTGGCCTTCGCCGCTGTCGGCGACCGAGCCGGAGAAGCCGTCGAGCTTCGGATCGCTGGCCAGCGCATCGGCAGTCAGGTCCAGCAGCCAGGACGAAACCACGCTGCCACGACGCCAGACCTCAGCGATATCAGCCACGTTCAGATCAAATCGCTGATCTTCCGGCAGGCGTTCGCTGGATTTGGTCTTGAGGATGTCGAAGCCCTCGGCGAACGCGGCCATCATGCCGTACTCGATGCCGTTGTGGATCATCTTCACGAAGTGCCCGGCACCGGCGGGACCGGCGTGGATGTAACCGTGCTCGGCACGGTGGTCATCGGACTTGCGGTCCTTGGTACGCGGGATGTCGCCCATGCCCGGCGCCAGTGCGGCGAACAGCGGATCCAGACGTTTGACCGTCTCGGCGTCGCCGCCAATCATCATGCAATAGCCGCGTTCCAGACCCCAGACGCCGCCGGAGGTGCCGACGTCGATGTAGTGCAGGCCCTTCTCGTTCAGCGTCTTGGCGCGACGAATGTCGTCCTTGTAGTTGGTGTTGCCGCCGTCGATGATCGTATCGCCGGGCTCAAGCAGTTCGCTCAGGGTGTTGATGGTGTCTTCGGTCGGTGCGCCCGCCGGCAGCATGACCCAGACCGCGCGCGGCTTGTCGAGGCCGGCGACCAGCGCTGGCAAGTCGGCGACGCCAGTGGAGCCCTCGGCGACCAGGTTATCGATGAAAGCGGTATTGCGGTCGTAAACAACGGTGGTGTGCCCGTTGAGCAACAGACGTCGCGCAATATTGCCGCCCATGCGGCCCAGTCCAATAATCCCGAGTTGCATGTGCTGATGCTCCTTACTACAAATAAATGTGTGTCATTGGTTATAGCCCAACGCGACTGATGGAGGTTAGTCCAGAGCGTTGCGATGAAGTTTCCGGGCATTGTGCCCGATCCAGAGTGATAACGCCCCGAATCCTGCCGAAGACACACCGACCATGAAAAATAAAAAAGTTCCCTTCCAGGGCAAAAGAAATCAAAATTGGCGCCGATAGTGAGTCAAGCGCCTCAAAACGAGGAGTGACTTACAGTTGATGCACGCCATTTGCGAGGTGAGCAATGGGCACAGTACACACAGCAATGCCGCCACAAACCCTCTACGTTACGATCCGTCGCGATGAATTGCGCCAGTTGAAAGACGAGCGCGACCAGTTGAAGCACGAATTGGCGCAATTGCGCGCATTGACCCAGGGCTCGCAGCCGCAACCGCGTCCGGTTGTGCAGCGCGCACCCCACGCCTGATCCCCGCCTGCTTCGGGAACGGCCCCCGTCGTTCCCGACACGTTGCACCTCTGACCGCTTGATACACACCAACAGCGGCGCTTAACAAATCTTTCACAAGCCCTTGGGGATACTCCGCCCCATTCTGGCCGTGCCTGCGCGCACGGCCTCTGTTCGTCGGTGTCATGGAAGCGTTTCCGGCGTGGGTCTGATGATTGAGCTGGAGCGCTGAATGGCATTGTTCAAACGCAGCAAAACGACTGCGACCGGTTTCGACTGGGTCGGATTCATCTGGCTGTTCGTCTTCTTCTGGTACTTCTCGGGTATTACCCAACTGCTGATCCAGCTGACTGGCACGTCCGGCTTCACCGGATTTCGTCAGGCATTCGTGATGAGCGCGCTGTGGCTGGCGCCGATGCTGCTGTTCCCCAAACAGACTCGCCTGCTCGCGGCGATCATCGGTGTGGTGCTGTGGGCCTGCTCGATGGCCAGCCTCGGCTACTTCTTCATTTATCAGCAGGAATTTTCGCAGAGCGTCATCTTCATCATGTTCGAGTCGAACGTGTCGGAAGCCGGCGAGTACATGACCCAGTATTTCGCCTGGTGGATGATCCCGGCGTTCCTCGCCCATACCGCGTTTGCCTACTTTCTGTGGACGCGCCTGCGTCCGGTGTACATGCCCCGTGGACGCGCACTGGTTGCCGCGACCGCGATCGTGATCGCCGTGGCCGGTTATCCGCTGGTCAAGCAAACCATGCGCATGGGCAATTTCGCCGAAGGCTTCGAGAAATTCGAAACCCGCATCGAGCCTGCCGTGCCGTGGCAGATGGCCGTGGCCTATCACCGCTATCTGGAAACGCTGGGGGACATGCAAGGTATGCTCGACAATGCCAGCAAGATCGCGCCGCTGAAAAACCTCAAGGACGCCTCGGCCGGGCAACCGGCGACTTTGGTGCTGGTGATTGGCGAGTCGACCAACCGCCAGCGCATGAGTCTTTACGGATACCCGCGCAACACCACGCCGGAACTGGACAAGCTCAAGGATCAACTGGCGATCTTCGACAACGTCATCACCCCGCGCCCGTACACCATCGAAGCGCTGCAGCAAGTGCTGACCTTCGCCGATGAGCAGAACCCGGATCTGTACCTGTCGACGCCATCGCTGGTCAGCGTGATGAAACAGGCCGGTTACAAGACCTTCTGGATCACCAACCAGCAGACCATGACCAAGCGCAACACCATGCTCACGACCTTCTCCGAACAGGCTGACGAGCAGGTGTACCTGAACAACAACCGCAACCAGAACTCGGCGCAATACGATGGCGACGTCATCGAGCCGTTCAACAAGGCTCTGACTGATCCGGCTGAACGCAAACTTATCGTCGTGCACCTGCTCGGTACGCACATGAGCTATCAGTACCGTTATCCGCCGACGTTCGACAAGTTCAAGGATCGCCAGGGCGTTCCGGCTGGCGTGCGTGACGATCAGGTACCGACTTACAACAGCTATGACAATGCCGTGCTGTACAACGACTTCGTGGTCTCGAGCCTGATCAAGGACTACGCCAAATCCGACCCGAACGGCTTTTTGCTGTACCTGTCCGACCACGGCGAAGACGTCTTTGACTCGGCCGGCCACAGCACTCTCGGCCGCAACGAAAACAAACCGACCGCGCCGATGTACACCATCCCGTTCATGGCCTGGGCCTCGCCGAAATGGAAGGAAAACCACGACTGGAACTTCGCCGGCGACCTCAGCCGCCCGTACAGCAGCTCGCAGCTCATTCATACCTGGGCGGACTTGGCCGGGTTGAGCTCCGATGAACTGGATCGCAACAAAAGCCTGGTCAGCGACAGCTTCGTACCGCGCAAGCTGCTGATTGGCGACCCGTATCAGGCACCGCGGCGGGCGTTGATTGACTTCAGTTTGATGAAGCCAAAGCACCCGGATCCGGCGGAAGTAGCGCAGAAGTAAAACGACAAAGGGCCGAGAAGGCCCTTTTTTGTGCCTATCGACCGCATTGTTTCTGTAATACGCCGCAATATTTGCGCTGAACCAGCGTTAACCCATTGTTAATGGCCGCGACGCAGACTTCTTTCGCGGTCTGCTTCACGGACGAACCGACTCCCACTTGTTCAGTAGGAGGCACCATGAAAACCACCACTATCACTCTCACCACCTTGCTCGCCCTTGGCTCTACCAGCGTCTTCGCCGAGGGCGGCGCCGAGCGTATGCGTTATTACTACGACAACTTCCCGGTCCAGCACGCGCAAGGCGAGCAAAAGGCCGACGCCAGCGCGAAAGAAATTCGCGTCCCTGCTGACCAGACGGCGCAGGTGACCGAGTCTTATCGCGACTGAGCTTTACCGAGCAACCGATGGACCTTCCGTGGCTCCGCTCTGGCCCGGGAGATGACAGTTAGGCGCCCTGCTTGGGGCGCCTTTTTTTATGTTGGTGATTTGCGGTGAGAAGCCTTCAGGCCTGCAAATCCTTTATCCAGAACAACATCCGCCCGTGATCTGGATTGAACATCCCCGGTGCAAAGCCGAATTTGCGATACGAACCCTGCGCCACCGCATTGCCTTCCAGCACTTCCAGGGTGATCTTGCAGCAACCGCGCTGACGGGCGATGTCTTCTACCTTCTGCAGCATTTTCTGACTGAGCCCCAGGCCGCGAAATTTGCCGACCACGGCGACATCGTGGACGTTGACCAGCGGTTTGCAAGCGAAGGTCGAGAAGCCTTCGAAACAGTTAACCAGCCCGGCCGGTTCGCCGCCGACGAAGGCCAGCACACTGAAGGCATGCGGGCGGCGGGCGAGTTCTTCGGGCAGGCGTTGCAGCAGTTCGGGCGCGATCGGATGACCGCCGCCCATGGGATCTTCGGCGTAGTGGTTGAGCACGATGCCGATGGCTTCGGCGTGCACCGGGTTGCTGTAACTGGCCTGAAGTACGAGTATTTCTGCGGAATCCATTTCCATCCCCGATAAACAAAAAGCCCCGGCGCGCAAGGTGCTAGCTGAAAGGCTGGGGGGGACATTAGCTTGGGTGCGCCGGAGAGGGCAACTTGAAAAGCTGAAGATCAAAAGATCGCAGCCTCGTTGCACTCGTCAGCTCCTACGGTCCGATATGTGTAGGAGTTGACGAGTGCAACGAGGCTGCGATCTTTCGCGGTCAGTGGCCCCAGATAAGCTCTTCGGTCCAGCCCAGTTCGGCGAAGTCTTCGGCGCGCAATGCGCTTTCGCCAACACAGAAAAACTCATCCAGTTGCGGTGGCTTGACCGTCGTGCCGCTGAGCATGGCGTGGACTTGGCCGCGATGATGGATCTGGTGTTCGAACAGGTGCGAAAGCATGCGCAGGCGGCTGTCATGTTGCGGTTCGTCGCGAGCGATAGTGACGATTCTTGGCAGATCGGCATCGCGCAGTTGCTCGCAATAGGCGATCAGCCGGCGATCAACGCGGGCCTGTTCGGCACGCAGCGTTGCGGCATCGGTAAACGGCTCGTCTGCATTGAAGAATACGTAGCAATCCGGGTGCGGCTCGTCCCCGCGCAATTCGCGTTCCAGCGCGTCGACGTAGAACCAGTCGCAGGTGAGGATGTGATTAAGCGTGAGGCGGATGCTGGGGAAGAAGCTCACCCGGGGCGCCGCCAGTTCAGTGGCATCGAGCTGGGTCCAGGCCTTGGCCAGGCGATGGTTGGCCCAGGCATTCTGGTAGGCCATGGTCAGCAAATGATGGGACAGCGGTTGACTCATGTCGGCGCCCTCTTCTTTCAGGCTTCAGCGAAGCGCTGCAATTGCATCTCCTGCAAACGGCTGAGGGTGCGGCGGAACGGGAATTCCAGATAGCCCTTGGTGTACAGCGCATCCATCGGTACGCTTGCCTCGACGTACAGCGGCACCTTGCGGTCGTAGCATTCGTCGACCAGCGCGATAAAGCGGCGAACGCCGTCGTCATGTACCGACAATTGCGGCAATTCCCGGTCGCCGGCGACCACGCGCGCAGCGCCGTCTTCGGTACCGCGTGCGATACGTCCTTCGCGTTTTTGTGCGCTGAGGTTCGGCACTTCGCTCAACAGAATAGCCCGGTAGCGATCACACAGGGCGATGAAGTCCATGGCGGCGAAAGGTTGTTCGCACAAATCGCTGTAGCGACACCACAGCACGGATTCGCTGGCTTGCACCACGTTGAGTGTGCGGTGGCCCACGGCCACTGGCTCCTCGCTGACAGTCTCATCTGCAGCCAGCGATTTGAACACGGCCTCCAGTGCGCTCGGTAAATCATCCGCGCGAACAAAATAACGCTGCTCGATCGTCCCCGGATGCAAGCGATGATCCTCGGCGCCATTCACCGCGACCACGGTCATGTGCGCCTTGATCGCCGCAATCGCCGGCGTGAAACGGTCGCGGTTGAAGCCGTCGGCGTATAGATCATCGGGCGGCAGATTGGAGGTGCAGACGATCACCACACCTTCATCGAACATCACCTGAAACAGCCGGCCGAGAATGATCGCGTCGCCGATGTCATTGACGAACAGTTCATCGAAGCAGAGCACGCGCACTTCACCGGCCAGCTCTTTGGCCAAAGCGCGCAACGGATCGGCGATGCCACTGAGTTGAAACGAACGCTGATGAACCCAGCCCATGAAGTGATGAAAGTGCTGACGCCGCGCCGGCACGCGCAGGCTCTGGTAGAACTGATCCATCAGCCAGGTCTTGCCACGACCGACTGGCCCCCACAGGTACACGCCGCTGACCGAACGGGCACCGGCGTGCAAGGCTTCATGGCATTTTTGCAAGGCCCAGACCGCGTGCTCCTGGGCTTCATCCTGGATGAAACCCTTGTGGTCGACTGCGTATTGCCAGGCACTGAGGGGGGAGTCGAAAGTCATGCGCGGGAGTATGCCACGGGCGATTGGCCATTGCTGATTAACGCGCGTGGGCGATCATTGTGGGAGCGAGCCTGCTCGCGAAGGCGGCTCGTCAGTGACCGAGATGCAGACTGAGCCGCCGCTTTCGCGAGCAGGCTCGCTCCCACAGAGCCCAAAAACCTGACCTTTCAGGCAGTTATTGCTCGTTGCCCTCGCCGCCCTCTTCCGGCATTCTGCGCACCCATTTTCTGACCCGGCCCCGCCTTGCGGCGCGCACATCACCATGACCGCCTCTGACAAAACCCCGCGCAACAACGACCTGATCTACGGCCTCAACGACCGTCCGCACCTGACCGCCACGGTGTTCGCCGCGTTGCAGCATGTACTGGCGAGTTTCGTCGGCATCATCACCCCGACCCTGATCATGGGCGGCGCCCTCGGTCTGCACAGTGAAATCCCCTACCTGATCAGCATGGCGCTGTTCGTCTCCGGCCTCGGCACCTTTGTCCAGGCCAAGCGCTTCGGCCCGGTGGGTTCCGGTCTGCTCTGCCTGCAAGGCACCAGCTTCTCCTTTATCAGTGTGATTCTCAGCGCCGGGTTCATGGTCAAGGCGCGTGGCGGTGGCACTGACGAAATCCTCTCGACGATCTTCGGCGTGTGCTTCTTCGCTGCCTTCATCGAAGTGGTGCTCAGCCAGTTCATCGGCAAACTGCGCATGCTGATCACGCCGGTGGTGACCGGCACGATCATCACGCTGATGGGCCTGTCGCTGATCAAAGTGGCGATGACCGACATCGCCGGCGGCTTCGGCGCGCCTGACTTGGGCGCGGCCAGTCACGTATTTCTGGCGGCGCTGGTGATCGGTACCATCGTTGTGTTGAACCGTGTCGACGTGCCGTTTCTGCGCCTGGGCGCGATCGTCATCGGCCTGACCCTCGGCTACGTGGTGGCATGGCTGATGGGCACGGTGGATTTCGCTTCGATGCCCGAGGTGCCGCTGGTCAGCGTGCCGGTGCCGTTCAAGTATGGCTTCAACTTCGATTGGGTGGCGTTCGTGCCGGTGGCGGTGATTTTCCTCGTGTCGCCGCTGGAAGCGGCCGGTGATCTGACCGCCAACTCGATGATCTCCCGGCAACCGGTGAAAGGCCCGCTGTACATCCGTCGCATCAAATCCGGCCTGCTCGCCGATGGTCTCAACTCGGCCATGGCGGCAGTGTTCAACAGCATGCCGATGGTGACCTTTGCGCAGAACAACGGGGTGATCCAGTTGACCGGTGTGGCCAGCCGCTACGTAGCGTTTTTCATCGCCGGGCTGCTGGTGTTGCTCGGTTTGTTCCCGATGATCGGCGCGGTGCTGCAACTGATGCCGAAACCGGTGCTGGGTGGCGCCGAACTGGTGATGTTCGGCACCGTCGCCGTGGCCGGAATCAAGATCCTAGCCGAGGCCGGCCTGCATCGACGCAACATGCTGATCGTGGCGATCTCGCTGGGCATGGGCCTGGGTATTGCGGCGGTGCCGGAAGTCCTGCGCGAACTGCCGCAAGCGCTGCGCAACATCTTCGAATCGCCAATCACCGTTGGCGCGTTGTGCGCTATCGTGCTGAACATCTTCCTGCCGGAAGAATTCATCGAGCTGGAAGAAGATGATTTTGACCCGGAAGCGTCGATTCTGCAGGTCATGGAAAACCCCGACGTCGCCGCCAAAGGTGAACCCGGCCAAGCGGCGGCTGTCGCACAGTTGAACCGCTGACGTCGCGCCTCGAAAAAAAAGGGCTGCACCGGCGACGGTTCAGCCCTTTTTTGTCGAGAGATTTTTATGCGCCGCGTCCACGCCGTCATCCTGTCGCTTGTGCTGTTGTCGCTCAGTGCCTGCGCACTGTTTCCCAATCGCGACCCGGTGAACATCAACGTGGTCGGCCTCGAACCGTTGCCCAGCCAGGAACTGGAAGTACGCTTCGCGATCAAGCTGCGCGTACAGAACCCCAATGAAACGGCGATCGATTACAACGGCATCGCCCTGGATCTGGAGGTCAATGGTCATTCGCTGGCTTCGGGTGTGAGCGATCAGAGCGGCTCAATCCCGCGTTTCTCTGAAGCCATTGTCACGGTACCGGTCAGCGTCTCGGCGTTCTCGTTCCTGCGCCAGACATTGGGCCTGAGCCAGACGCAAAGCCTCGACAACCTGCCCTACGTGCTGCGCGGCAAACTGGCGGGCGGGTTGTTCGGCACGATGCGCTTTACCGACAGCGGCAAGTTGAGCTTGCCTAAAGCGAGTGCGGCGACGTGGTAAAAAGTTTTCTGATCGGGCACCGATCCCTGTGGGAGCTGGCTTGCCAGCGATAGCGGTGCATCTGCCAAAAAGATGTCGACTGACATGGCCCCATCGCTGGCAAGCCAGCTCCCACAGGTTCTTTGCAAGCTTCAATGTCAGGTATTGAACCGCACCCCCGGCTTCGCCCGCTCATCAACGGTCAACTCGAACACATCCGGCCGCGCATAGTGGCCGACCACATCGTAGTCATACCGCGCGCGGATCAGTTCATCGGTGTCGATCTGCGCCGTCAGCAAACCCGCTTCCCCACGCAACGGTCCAGCCAGCACATCGCCCATCGGCCCGACGATCACGCTCCCGCCGGCAATCAAAGGTCGATCCCCGGGCCAATTGGCAATCTCCACCCCCAACGCATTCGGCGAGGCCTGCACCTGACAGGCGCTGACCACGAAGCAGCGGCCTTCATGGGCGATGTGGCGCATGCTGACCTGCCACATCTCGCGCTCGTCAACGGTCGGCGCGCACCAGACCTCAACGCCCTTGGCATACATCGCCGTGCGCAGCAGCGGCATCATGTTTTCCCAGCACACCACCGCGCCAAGCTTGCCGACCTGGGTGTCGAACACTGGCAGCGTCGAGCCATCACCCTTGCCCCAGATCAGTCGCTCGGTGCCGGTGGGCATCAGCTTGCGGTGTTTGCCGAGCAGCCCGGCCTGCGGATCGAAATACAGCACCGTGCAATACAACGTGCTGCCGGCGCGCTCGATCACGCCGATCACCAGATTGGCCCCGGTGCGCGCTGACAATCCGGCCAGCGCCTCAGTTTCGGCGCCAGGCACATCAATGGCGTTGGCAAAGTACCGCGCGAAGGCCTCGCGCCCCTCGGGCAGTCGATAACCCAACTGGGTGCCGAAACCTTCGCCTTTCGGATAACCACCGAGCAAGGCTTCCGGCATCACCACCAACGCAGCACCGGAGTCGCGGATTGCGTCTTCCCAGCTGAGAATCTGGTCGAGGGTTTCGCCTTTGCCCCCGGGCAAGGCACCGATCTGCAACGCCGCAACTATGGATTTGGCCATCGTGTTTACTCCATCAGGTTCAGGTGTTGCCGATTCTCCAGCCTCACGCGATCATGAATAAAGCCCTGCCCACTGCTGAATGATATGAGCCAAATGAATATCGCCGACATCGACCTGAACCTGCTGAAAGTCTTCGAAGCACTGCACGATGAATCCAGCGCCAGCCGCGCCGCTCTGCGTCTTGGCGTAACGCAGTCGGCGGTCAGCGCGGCGTTGCGTCGTTTGCGTGAGGTGTATGGCGATCAGTTGTTCGTGCGCACTGGGCGCGGTCTGGCGCCGACGCTGCAAGCCAATCAGTTGAAACCGGTGATCAGCGATGCCCTGAACAAATGCCGGCAAAGTCTGGCCATGCTTGATCCAGCGGCCAATCAGTACGAGGGGCGCTCGGTGGCGATCGGTCTGTCAGATGATTTTGAAATTGCCTACGGCCGCCGCCTGATCGAGGAAATCGCCCGTCGTGCGCCGAAGCTGCGGCTGATATTCCGCCAGACCCACAGCCAGATCGTCGCCCGCGCGCTGATGGAGCGCAGCATCGACCTGGCGATCACTGCCGGAGGATTTGCCGAGCGCCTGCTCAGCCGTCAGGTGTTGGGCGAAGGCGGCTATGCGTGTCTGGTCGACCCGGCCAGTCTCGCGCCAGGCCAACAGCAGATCGCATTGCAGGAGTTCGTTGAACGCGAGCACATTCTGGTGTCGTCGGGCGGCTTTATCGGCATTACCGATGAAGGATTGGCGGCAGTGGGTTTGAGCCGGCGAGTCTGCGCGTCGACCACGCATTTTGCTGCACTGCCCTTTTTGCTCAAGGGCAGTCAGGCAGTGGCGACCATCCCGGCCCACGCCGCCGCAAGTATCGCGGCGCTGAGTGGACTGGCGCTGCTGCCTTGCCCTCTGGCTTTACCGCGCTATCCGGTGGAACTGGGCTGGCGCACCAGCACACAGATCGATCCGGTGCTGGTCAAGGTTCGTGAGGTGATTGCCGCCACGTTCAGCCAAGGGTGAAACGGATTATTTGTTCGCCGCCATCAGGCGATTGACTTCACTGCGCACCATGTTGGCGAACTCCGGCGGCGACATGCCGTCCAGCTCGGCGCGGACCCACTCGGCCCATTTGCCCTTGCGCTTGGAGCGCTCCCCAAACAGGCGCGCGGCTTCGCCTTTGGCTTTGCCCAGATTGTTCTGCCAGAGTTCGAACAGACGGGATTTCTCGTCTTCCAGCGCTGCGCGCTCTGCGAGGGATTTGTCGGCCAGATTGAAACTCATGGGGATATATCCTGCTGCGTAAAATGGCGACATCTTACACGCTCGACACAAATCTCCGGTGCAGGTTTTTCCCTTGTCCGCGAATGACATGCAACTTTTCGCCTGCCGCTACACTCCATTGGTCACTGTCCATTCACCTGCAAGGAGTCACCCAATGGCCCGTAAAACCGCCTCGCAAGCTGCCGAAGAGCAAATCAAGGATCAAGCTTTCAGCGAGCTTCAGGCTCTGATCGAAGAATCGGACAAACTGCTCAAGAGCAGCGCTTCACTGGTAGGCGAAGAAGCAGAAACGCTGCGCGCACAAATTGCCCAGAAGCTGCAGCTGGCACTGGATTCGGTGTCCAGCGTGCGCGACCGCACCAAACCCGCTGTTGAAGCCACCGAGAACTACATCGGTGGCCACCCTTGGCAAACCGTGGCGGTCTCCGCCGGTTTCGGCCTGGTGGTGGGCCTGCTGCTCGGCCGTCGCTGAGTTCCAGCGCCACAAAAAAAGCGAGCCTTGGGGCTCGCTTTTTTATGCCTTGTGCAAACTCAGTCCCCCGTCAACTCCCGCAACTGCCCCAGCGTCTGTTCATCCAGCGTGATGCCCTGCGCTAATGAGCGGGCACGCTGCAAATGCCGCCGATCCCCCGGCAAACGCTTGAGCCCGACTCCGTGCATCTGCCGCACCAGTTCCTCGCTGCGCTGGGCAAAGCTCTGCCCCGCCGCTTTGCTCGGGTCGATGACGATCAACAGCTGGCCGGTCCATGGTGTCTTCGCGCCGGGATGGTTGGACCAGTCAAACTCGAATGAGAAATTGCCGCCGGTCAATGCCGCCGCCAGCAACTCGACCATCATCGACAGCGCCGAGCCTTTGTGCCCGCCGAACGGCAACAACGCGCCGCCTTCGAGAATCGCCTTGGGGTCCTGCGTCGGTTGGCCGAGGCTGTCGACCCCCATGCCGACCGGGAGTTTTTCCCCCTTGCGCGCGGCGATCTGCACATCGCCATGGGCAATGGCGCTGGTGGCAAGGTCGAACACAATCGGCGCGGCGTTGGCCCTTGGTGCGGCGAAGGCAATCGGATTGGTGCCGAACAATGGCCGATCAGCGCCATGGGGCACCACGCAGGTCATGCTGTTGACCACGCTCAGCGCCACCAGGCCTTCGTCGGCGAAGGGCTCGACATCCGGCCACAAAGCAGCGAAATGATGCGAGTTGCGAATCGCCAGCACCGCGATCCCGGCATGACGCGCCTTCTCGATCAGCAGTGGTCGGGCCGCTGCCAACGCTGGCTGGGCAAAACCGTTGCCGGCGTCAACCCGGACAAACCCCGGCGCGACGTCTTCAACCTGGGGCACCGCATGGCCATTGACCCAACCGCTTTTCAGCGTCGAGACATAACCGGGGATGCGAAACACGCCATGACTGTGAGCGCCGTCGCGTTCGGCGTTGGCGCAGTTGGCGGCCAGCACCCGGGCGACGTCGCTGGAAGTGCCGTGGCGCAGAAAAATCATTTCAAGCAGTTGCGTCAGTGCCTCGAGGGACACTGTGGACGAGCCAGGATCGTGTAGCGCAGACATCTGAAGCTCCAGAATGATTATTGGAGGGAACAACAGCGTACGGTCGAATTTGCCCACCGATTAACCGCGCCCGAGCTGCCAGCTGTCAACCCTTCGATTGATCGGCATCCGCTGGCGCGCCCAGATGCACATTTCACGGTCAGCGTGTGCGGTAACTATCTACCGCAAGTGCTCCAGTCTGCGCATCTACTGTTGAGTTCCAGCCCGATGGCGCCCCGTTCAGAGTTGCAATGATGTCCACCCCGACTGCCCCGCTGTTGTTTCCAGTGATATTCGATTCACCCGGCCTGCATGCTGCCCTGGGTCCGGCACACGGTCTCAACAGCAAAGACTTCGACTGGCTTGCCCATGCGCAACTGGCGACGCAATCGCTGCGCAACAAGCAAACCCCGCCGATGCTGGCCGAACGCATCCTGCTCAACGCCGACAAGCAACAGGCCGTGCCGCTGGCGGGCAGCTTCATGCTCAGCGCAGGGCCGGATGACAACGGCGTGTTTCTCTATACGCCCTACGATGGCCTGAAAAAATTCGCTGACCGCCAAGCACTGACGGACGCCTTGCAGACACGCCTCGACAATGCCGGGGAAGCTGATGATCTGCTGGCTTTCCTCTCGGTTTCGCTGCGCAAGGAACTGGTGGAAAAACGCGGGATTACCCTGACCTGCGAAACCATCGAAGGCGATGTGTTCGAGGACCAGCAAGCGGCTATCGGCGAATCCCTGGAGAGGTGCGCCCGCGACCTGCTGGACGAGCTCAAACGCCTGCCATCCCTTGCAACGTTGCTGGAAAAGATTCTCGACGAACTGCTCGAAGCGCATTTTGCCGCGTTGCAACAGTCGCTAACCCGGGTCGGTTTTTATTCGACGTCCTCCTCTGCGGACAAACAGTGGGTCGACTCGCTGTCGCTCAGTGACGCGCTGCTGCTGCACTTTCATCGCCAGGGCTGGCCGCACGGTCAGACCGTGGAATTTACCCATCCCGCTCGTTCGGTCAGCGAAGACGATCAGTCTGCCTGGACCCATGCGATCGAGTCCGCATCGGGAAAATTGACCATGCTGTTGTTTCGGCAGCTTGAGATCTACTGGAATGGCGCCTCATTCGAGGGCTCGCCCAGACGTACCTTCTTCAGCCAGACGCTACAGGATCAGGCGCGAGCGGATCTGATGATCAAGCGCGAAACGCAGATCCTCACTGCCAGCGAATTCGACGCCCTGCACTGTCTGGTCCGTGAGCCAAGCGTTGCAGTGCGGCGGCCAACGTTCGAAACCGTGTGCCTGAGCGAAGAGACAGCCTGTGTCGAGCTGGCCGGTTCGCTGATGATCAATCATGACAAGGCTTATCTCTATACGCCCAGCCAGGGCCTGCAGGTACTCACCGACTACGCCGACCTCAAACAGACACTGACCGCCAAACTGCGAGCTGCCGGGCACGAAGATGAGCTGTACGGGCTGATGAACCTGCAAGAGCGCAATCGCTACCTTGGCTTCACTAACGCACAGGTATCCGGGGAAAACATTGGCGGTGAGATCATGACGACGCTGTTCGAGACCATCATCACCAAACAACGCCAGAACATTGAATTCGTGTTGCAGCGCTTTCGTCAGAGCAAACGCACCACCGATATCCATGCACTCTTTGATAAGGCATTGGATATCCGTTCGATGATTCATGAACGATTGCTCAAGCTCGATCTCAATCAGCGCTGGAGTACCCGTCCGTTATTCACCAGCACTCCGCCATCGTCACTCGTGCAAGCGGACAAGGCTGCGCAGCAGGCGACGAGCCTGGGGCGCACGCTGGATAATCTGACCAGCCACTTCAAAGACCAGCCGACCGGCCACGGCGGCGAACAGCGGGTCTTTCTCGAGGGCATTCTCTGGAAGCTGGCGCAGGCGTTCGAAGATGGCCTGCGCGGTGAGGCCTACCTGCGCAGTCTCAGCGGGTCATGGCTGGAGGCGGAGCGAAAGATCGTCGACACCGTGTTCGATGCCACGCATCCGACACGCAGGGAGCGCCAGTCACTCAATGGTTTCCGCCCCGATGCATGGTCGCTCACCCTCACCTGTGCCGAGTTCAAAGGTGCATTGCCGCTCGCTCACTGCGTGCTCCTGACAGAGCGCGGCGGCATGGATGACCAGCATTCCGGACGCGCCATCCTGTGGACACCGGCCACGGGGCTGGAACAGTTCGAGAATATCGCCGTCGCGCAGAAGCAATTGCAACAACGCCTGGATGACAACAACCAGAGTCATACGCTGCTGGAAAATCTGCCAAGGGCTCAACGTCGACTGGACCTGCAATACACCCTGGGCAGTTTTCAATTGATTGAAGACCGTGTTTCCAGCAATCGCATGCAATCGGGCATTGAACACTTCCTGGCCGATTCAGAAGAGCTGCGCGTGTGTATCAAGAACCAGGACAGGTTGCAGACTTACCTTGAGCAAATGAAAAGCGCGGTGATCGATACCAATCTGCGCCGCGCCGTTGACCTTGCACGAACCCTTGCCAGTCATCTGGATTATCCCGACTGGTTGCGCATGGCCTCGGCGACCGAGCAGCGCACGCAACTGGCGTTGCTGGATGAACTGCGCCGCGCGTTCATCGACGGCAAGGATTTCCTCGATGAGGTCCCGGCGCTGGCCACTCATATCGAGCAGACCCTCAAGACACTGCTCGATGCGCGATTTCCAGGCAACGGCCTCAAGCCACAGGACATCCGGATCACCCCCAACCTGACACTGGCCGGCCCTGCCTGTGACTTGCTGGAGTTTGCCTTGCATCACTACAACGTCGTGCAGGACAGCGGTTTCAAAATGGCGTCGACAACAGCGACGGCACTCCCGAAGGATTTTGGCCAGTCCGCCGTACGGCAACTGCTGCAATCTCTCGACGTTGCCACTACCTACACCGCAAAAGTGACCGAAGCGCTGACAGCTGATAGCGCGTCAGCACGCCTCAGCAAAGAACGGTTCTTGCGCCAGCTGCCCTGGCAATTGATGCAGCACGCCCACTCGATGAAGTTGCAACAGCAACTCTCCGATACCGGCTACGACTATATCTGCCAGGTCCTCGATATGCCGGACGGGATAGCGCGGGCGATGGTCGACGGTGCTCACGCCATCGCTTGTCCGCTATCGTTGATCAAGACTTCAGGCGCTGATTGCGTAGACGCGCTCGGACTGTATATCTTCGGTCCGGCCGCAGGGCAAACAGGTCCCCGGGTCCTTTATGCGCCTTACTCAAGATGGATATTTCGCGAGTTCGAGAACGAAGCGCAGTTGATCGAAGCACTCAATACCCCCGGCCACTTTCAGGACTTGCTCATCCGGCGTCTGCCTGACGCGCAGCAGGCCGTATTCAAGAGCCTGTTGAAAACAACGATCGGCAAAAACAGTGAAATCACCCTTCATGACTCCCCCATAAAGGGCAACGTGCTCGAGCGGTTGCACAAAGACACCCTGAGTCTTCTGCCACAAATGCTGCGCAGCCAACCACAGATCGACGCCCAGGCAGATTGGGAAGCAGTGAAGTTTCTGTTCAGCCACGGCGTCCGCCTGGTGCCGCACGTGTTGCCGGGCAAACTCGCCTGCGGATTTTTCCTTTGGCGCAGCTATCAGGATTTCAAGGCCTCCGCTGAAGGCCTGCAGGATCACCACTGGGCGAACGCCCTGAAAAGCTTCATTGCAGGGGCGATTACCCTCTTCAGCCTGGGACGTCTGTCCTGGGAAAACGAGGCAGAAACGGTCAGTACCGAATTCGCCGCAGAGGCGCACGCACCTGAGGGTACAGCCACGACGGTGCAAGCAGCCTCTCGCTGGGCAAAAGTGTCACCGGTAACGCCCGCCCGCGTGGATCTGCAGCCCTTCGAAAGCAGTACGGCACTGGAAAGCCTCAAGCTCGATGCCAATAAGCTGGTCTATGGCGATTCGTCGACGACGCAGAAATACGCCGCCATTGCCGGCAAGGTGTATCCGACGGTCCAGGTCGAAAAGACCTGGTATTTGCGCAAAAAAGACGGCAGCCAGGGGCCGGCACTCGAGGAGAAAAATTCCCGTCTGGTCGTCGCAAGCACCAGCCAGCAGGTGTATCGCTGCCGGTCAAAAAAACGTGACCCTGTGCAACACGAAGTCGAGGAAAACCGTTCCGTAGAAATGTATATCCAGGCCAGAGGCATGGCCCAGATCAACCGTCGCTATCCGGCCAGGGCGTTCGTGATACAGCAAGCGGTAAATCGTGCAAGAGAATACGCAGTCAATTGTCTGCATAACTACGTTACACAGCGCGACAACCTTACGGGCACGCGGTTAGAGACGGTTTTAAAGGGGTTCTTCGAGGTGTCGGTGATAACGCCCACGCTGCTCAGGAAATTCGAGAAAGTGATTATTCCTGTTTGCCGAGAACTGACGAACCCGAAAGACGATCTGCTCTATACCGAACGCTTTTTTACTGGTCTGAACGGGCCTGGCAGCGGAAATACCGTGGCATTCGTTTTCAAACAGGACAAACGAAGAATCATTCATCTCACTGAGCTGTTTTTCAACCCGGGACTGGATAAATACACTGCGCATTTGCCTCCTCGGTTCAATGTTGATTCCCATGCCCGCGCTGTAACGCTGATCCATGAGCTCTCGCATCTGGTTTGCGACAGCGACGATCTTGTCGCCGTGCAGGCCATGGCGCCTTATCTGGACCTCATCGATACGAGGACGCCCTCGGGCAAACATGCCAAGGAATCTATTGAACGTCATCGCAGCTTATTGTCGCGCTACGGCAAGCACTTGTTTGCGGAGAAGACCGGCAAACAGGTCTGGACCGACCTGGACAAAGTGCCGGCGCATGCCGGCAATTACCAAAAAATCCTCAGCCTTACCAACACCACAAACCTTGCAGATGCACGCCTGGCGTTTTGCCGCCCTGATTCTGCAGATGCAAGGATTGACGTCATGCTCGCCAACGCTGATTCGATCGCGTTGCTCATCAGTGAACTGGGCCGCCAGCTCGACCCGCTTCCCGCCCCTCTATCGTCAGCGGCGGCGGGGTCGGATCAGGCAGGAGCCTCGCAAGCGCTGCCGTGAAGACAAAAAAATGCGCTGACGTCGCGCCAGCGCATTGCTCAACACAAGAATCAGTGAGTGCTTAAGGTGGGTTAGTCCTTCTGGTCCCGCAGCACATTGCCGGAAGCGCCATCAATGCGGAATTCGTAAACAGTGCCATCGGCCTTGCGCCCTTCGCCTTCCCAGTAGCCGTCATTGTCGGCGCCGATCTCATAGACCTCGACATAGCCGGCCTTGGTCTTGGCGACCTCGATGGCTTTTTCGATAGTGATCCAGCCTGCGCCTGGCTTGTCCGCCAGGGCGGCACCGGCGCTGAACAAACCGGCAGTGGCAATCAGGGCTGCGAATGTCTTTTTGATCATTTTTTCACTCCATTTATGGATAGTAGGCAGTTGCTTCCTGTTTTTTTGGGCGCCACAGGGAAAAATAAGTTCCACGTTGATGGGTAAATGCCATGACGGATGTTCTCGGCAGCCTGCCGGCGAGGTTAGAATGAGCGAAATCAGGACGAGTCAATGACCCAAGACACTCTCTCGGAAGCCGAATACGATGCGATCACCGATGCCGCCGCGCACTGGTGCATGCGTCTGCACGCCGCTGACTGCACGGACGAAGAGCGTCGCGCATTTGAAGCCTGGCACGAAGCCCATCCGCTGCATGCCTTTGAATACGAAGCCATGCAGGAAATCTGGGAAGTCGCCGGAGATCTGCCTCGAACCGAACCCGAGGCGCTCGCCGCGCAGCGCAAACCCTTGCGTTCGTGGCGCAAGTTCGCGGTCATCGCCGGCGCCTGCGCTGTCGGCTTGCCGCTTGCGGCCTACAGCGGCTGGAATCTGGGCTGGGTGCCCAACGGTTATCAGCATTACGCCGCCACCGACAGTGTGCGTCAGATCACCCTGAGTGACGGCAGCCAGCTGGAACTCAACCTGAACACTGACCTGACTTTCAGCAATTACAAACATGAACGTCGCGCCACTCTGAACAAGGGCGAGGCGTTTTTCAATGTCAGCCATGACGCGTCTCATCCGTTTGTGGTGCGCGCCGGGGACGGCAAGATCCGCGTGACCGGTACCCGATTCAACGTGTGGATGTATGAAGATCAGGTTCGGGTCAATCTGGTCGAAGGTTCGGTGCTGGTCAGCAGCAATCGCGATCTGCCGGGCGACGGCCTGCGTTTGAGTCCATCGATGCAGGCACGCTACCGACATGGCGATTACGCACCGCAAATCAGCCAGACCTACCCCGGCGATACCTCGCTGGCGTGGCGCAGCGGCCGACTGATACTGGACAACCTTGCGCTGCACGACGCCCTGCCGCTGATCAATCGTTACCTGAACAAGCCATTGATGCTGGCCGACACCAGTACCGGCGCGATCCGCGTGGGCGGTGTCTACAACATCAAAGAGATGAACAACCTCGCCAACAGCCTGCCGAAAGTGCTGCCGGTCTACCTGACTCGCAACAAGGAAGGCAACCCGGTAATCAATTCGATGCCGCAACGCCCGCCGAAAAGCTGAAGGCCGCGTCCCTTGCGGGAGGCGGCCTTCGTTTGTTTCAGGCGACGACTGTTTACTGCGCTGCCACCTTCCCTGCCTGATCCTGCTTGATCGTCTGCACCTGATATTGCGGATCCGCCTGGATCTGCTGCTCAGTGAATGGCAGGACACTCCACTGTTTCTTCGAAAACGCCTCGGTCTGATCGCGTGAATATTTCGACGCCGGATCACTGGATAACGAGAACGCCAGCAGCCCTTGGGCGTGCGGGCCTTTTTCGTCGAAGCTCACCACTTGCAGATAGCTGGTGCCGCTGACCACCTCAAGTTTGCCGTCATCACGGGGCACGCTTTGCATCGCGTTGTAGATGCCCAACGTACCCGGCCCGCCATGAATCGGCGTTTGCCGCCCGCCACTGCTGACAACCTGGATATCACCCCAGCGCATGTCGGGTTTCAGGCCCATTTTGCCGGTCAGTTCGACCGACGCCAGCATCGCTTCACGCAGCGCCTTGGCCACGGCCGGTTGTTCGAGCGCCAGGCCGTGCGGAGTGTGTTGCGCATCGGCCGGATTGAATGCAACACGCCAGATATCCGGTGAGTCAAGCAGCGCCTGCATAATGTTCTGGAAGTGCACCAGACCGATCCCGGAATCCAGACTGGCACGACCATCCCAGGCTTTGAGGCTGGCACAGACCGGCTTCAGCGTGGCCGCATCGCTGCCCAGATCGGCGCCGCAGAACTTCAGCAGATCGGGCATGACCTGCGCGGCCAGATAGACCTGATCGTCCATGACCATATGCTGCAGATCCTTGACCGCCAACGGGCCTTTTTTGCTCAGCTCAGCCAAACGATCAAGCGCAAATCGCGAGCGCAGGCCCAGCGGTTGTCCGTCCTGACTGATCAGCGGTGAATAGCCAGTGAGCGGTTGCGCCGGGTTGGCCAGCCACGCTGAATCGTTGGAGTGCTGAACGAAATCCTTGCGCAGCAATTGCGGCAACTGGCTGGACGCAAAAATGCCCTGCTGCGCCGCTTGCGGATCGGCATCCCAGGCACAGCCGCTGTTGGCACCGTCCAGGACAATCATGCGCAGACCGAGGCGTGGATCGCTGCACTTGGCCAGTTTTTCCGCGCTGACATTCGGCACCACCGACAGGTTCATGTACAGCGTCTGGCCCTTGTCATCCACCGCCAGAGTATTGACCCACGGGATGCCCTGGATCGTGTGCACCGCGTCTTGCAGACCCTTGAGATTGCTGGCCTGGTTCATCGCGTACCACTGCTTGAGCACGCGATCGTTGTCGAGGTTGGCATCGCGCAAGCTGTAGGCATATTGCTTATCCCAATCGAGCTTGCCCGGCCATTGCACGATCGGGCCGAACTGCGAGCTATAAATATCGCGCTTCACCGGCACGACCTGGCCGTCAGCCTGCTTGACCTGCAAGGTAACCGTCTGTTTGTTCAGCGGCAGCGACTTGCCGTCGAGCAGGTAGCGGGTCGGATCCTTTGGATCGAGTTGCAGGCGATACAAGGTGAAGTGTTTCGATGAGTCGACAGTGTGGGTCCAGGCCAGATGCTGGTTGAAACCGATGTTGATCATCGGCAGACCCGGCAAAGCCGCGCCCATGACATCGAGCTTGCCGGGGATGGTCAGGTGCATCTGATAGAAACGCATGCCGCCGACCCATGGGAAATGCGGGTTGGCCAGCAACATGCCACGGCCGTTGAACGAACGCTCGCTGCCGACTGCCACGGCGTTGCTGCCGCGATCCAGGGCGAAACGTTGCTGACGGGCGTCGGCCAACTGGAACGCCTCGGCGTCGTGCTTGACCTGTGCGGTCGCTTGCGGCGGCGTGGCGCCGGCCAGAGCCTCGGCGAACTGCCCGACCCCGCCTTCCACCAACAGGCGCCGCGTCAGTTTGACCAGATCCTCGGCACTGATATCGCGTACCCACTCGCCCTGGCATTGCTGCGGCAATCCCTGCTGGCGCCGTTCGGCCAGATAGCGGTTGTATCCGGCGGCATAACCCTCGACCAGGTCGCGGACCTGCGTCGGTTGCGCCTGCCAGAAGGTTTCGACCGCTTCTGGAGTATTGAGCCAGGTGAAGAACACATCACTGACGCGGTTTTCCCGTTGTTCGACAGTGAACTGCTCCGGGCCGAAGTAGCGTGAGCGCTGGCCGTTGACCGTGACGATCTCGTTGGCCAGCAGGCACAGATTGTCCTGGGCATAGGCGTAACCGATGCCGAAGCCCAGACCGCGTTCGTTTTCGGCGCGAATGTGCGGCACGCCGAAACTGGTGCGACGAATATCGGCGCTGGTTTGTGCAGCCGGGCTCAGTGCATGGGCCGACAGGCTCAGTCCGAACAAGGTGCTGGCGAGGGCCAGCCCGGTGAGTTGCCTGGAAATAATCACGCTTGCTCCTGATCGAAAGGTCGATTGCCCCTGCGTCCACGCGCAATGAGCCTGACGAAGAAACGAAGCTGAGGAAAAAAATTTAGCGGGCAATTCTTCGGGACGAGGCCGGCATCACAAGGCCGAGACGAATTTGCGACGAAATTTCTACATCTTTTCTTTCATGATTTGTCGTGCTGAAACGTCTTGTTTAGAGAGCGCAACAAAACCTTTCCCGATCTGGCTCTGAAAAGGAGTAATCGCATGTACAACTCGCAACTACCAACGGACGGTAGCCAGACGCCACAGGGCGTTTCCATGGGTTCGCACACCGGCAATTTCACCCAGCGCGGCGAGCGTCCGGGCAATGAGCGCATCCGGGTGTTACTGAAGAGTTTCGGCCTGCGCACCAGCCTGATTCGCCTGAAAGTCATCGACGCCCTGCTCGTGGCGGCACAGAGCAATCGTCGCCTGGGCGTACGTGGCGTGCATAGCCAGTTGCTCGATCTGGACGTGCCGTTGTCCTTTCTCAGCGTGCGCGAAGTGCTGAAACGCTTGTGCGCCGAAGGCGTGATCACCTTCAACGCCGACAAGAGTTACAGCCTGCACCCGCAGGCTGCAGCGGTCCTCAACCACGAATGAGGCACCGGGTGCTCGCCGTTACGGCTTGACCTTGCGGCGCATCACGCCATTGATCACCACCACAACCACGGCCACGCCGATCGCGACGTACTGGAAAGTTTTCTCGGTGATCATGCCGGCGTTTTGCAGCCAGGACAGGCCCAGCATGATAGCCAGTACCGACAGGGCGATCAGAATCGAATAAATCAAGCGTTGCTTCTGGGTCATTGCGGTTTCCTGAAACGTTGGAATGTATGCGTTTGCAAGCCATACGCTTGCCGAATTACGGGGACGTGCCGGGGCAAACGGGCGCTCATGTTACCGCCCCTGAAGACTTTTGGCTGCAAGGTCAGCCGACCTTGAGGCATGGCCCGCCCTCCCTGCTCTGGCGCAAACAAGTAAACAGCTTCCGCGCCACGCCAATCCTTTAAACATGCCGTAAGTTTTTGAAATCTGCTGACGCAGCAAACGGCTAGGTCTGCTGTGCGGCTGCGCCTAGGCTCTGCGAACTTCCTACCACTCATAAAACAGGGATGTTCATGCAGAGAACACTTATCAATATCGGCCCCAGACAGGTTGCCGGTTTCTGTCTGGCGCTGACCGCTTTCGAACTGCTCACTTACATGGCCAGCGACGTGATCATGCCAGCGATGCTGGACGTCACCACCGACCTCCAGGCAGACGCGCGGCATGTTCCCCATGCATTCAATCTTTATCTGTTGGGTGGCGTCTGCCTGCAATGGCTACTGGGTCCCTTGTCCGATCAATTCGGACGCAGGCCGCTGCTGTTGACGGGCTGCGCGCTGTTCGGAGTGTCGTGCGCGGCAGCTTTCAGCACCGACAGCATTGAAGCGTTCAACCTGTTGCGTCTGTTGCAGGGCATGGGGCTGGGATTCGTCGTCGCCGTGAGCTACCCGGCATTGCAGGAGGTTTTTTGCGAAGCCGACGCCGTCAGGCTGATGGCGTTGCTAGGCAATGTTGCGTTGTTATCGCCGTTGCTCGGGCCGCTGCTTGGCATCCTGCTGCTGGAATGGCTGAGCTGGCGGGAAATTTTTCTGCTGCTGGGATGCACAGCAGCGCTGGTCTGGCTCGGCCTGTTGCTGTGGATGCCGGAAACCGTGGGCGTCGAGCGCCGCGACGGTCATCAAACTCGCCCAGTACCCTTCTCCTGGCGCCTTACTTGTCGGCGCTACGGTGCGCTGTTGGGCAATCCGCGTTTCCTCTGCGCAAGCCTGGCGCTCGGCCTGATGAGTCTGCCGCTGATCGCCTGGATAGGCCTGGCGCCATTGCTGCTGGTGCGGGCGCTGGAACTGCCGCCGCTGGAATATGGCCTGTGGCAGATTCCGGTTTTCTCAGCGGTGATTGCCGGCAATCTGATTCTCGACCGCTTGCTGCAGACTCATTCGCTGACGCAATTGATTCAACTGGCGCTCTGGCCGTTCTGTCTGGGCCTTCTGTTTCTGGCCGCGTGCGCATTGCTCGGCGCGGGGCTTGGTCCGGTGGTGGCGAGTTTGTCGCTGTACGCCGTCGGGCTGGGCATGAGCAACGCGGCGGTGTATCGCCTGGCGCTGTTTTCCAGCGACGACAGCAAAGGCCTGGTGTCGGCGCTGACCGGCATGATTTCGATCGCCGTCATGGGCTTTGGCGGTTCGCTGATTGCGGCCATCGGTGGCGGCAGCCGTCTTGAATACTTCGCTATCTGGGCCGCATTCGGCGGGCTGATGTGCCTGCCCATGGTTTACCGGCTCCTGCAAACCACCACATCTGATGTGGCCTCGCCTCAGTAAGGAACACTGATGACTCACCTACCCTATGCCGACGCGCTGTGCGCGTTGACGCAACCCTATTGCGCGGATTCAGCCGCGTCCGGTCTGTTTGATCGGGCGATGACCGAAATCAGCCGCTTTCACTGCGATCACACCCCGGGTTACGTCCATTGGCTCAACGCCCACGGACTGGCGCCGCAGGACCTCGACAATCTCAGTGACTGGTCGCGTCTGCCGCCGATCTTTGCCAGTTTCTTCAAGCAACACCTTCTGCTCAGCAGCACGGGGACGAACGCCCTGGAACTGACTTCGTCGGGCACCAGCGGGCAGAAAAGCCGGATGCGTTACGACGAACGCAGCCTGGCTCGGGCGCAGTTCATGGTTGCGCAGATCTTTCGCCATTACGCCTGGGACACTCCCGATAGTCCGTGCAACTACCTGCTGTTGAGCTACGAACCCGAAGGACGCATCACCTTGGGCACCTCGTTTACCGACCAGTTTCTCTGTCGGTTTGCCCCGGTCAATCGCGTGGTCTACGCCTTGCGTAACACTGGGCGCGGCCATCAGTTCGATGTATTCGGCGTGATCGCCGCGTTGCAGTCTTTCGCTGAAGAAGGCTTGCCAGTACGGATTTTCGGCTTCCCGGCGTTTCTCTGGCAGACCCTGCAACGCATGCAGGCTACCGCTGTGCAGGATGTGCAATTGCCCGCCGGTTCGCTGGCTTTTTTTGGCGGTGGCTGGAAAACCCAGGCTGCGGAGGAAATTCCCAAACAACAGTTTTACGCCCATATCCATCGGCAACTGGGCATCGAACCGGCCCGCTGCCGCGACGGTTACGGTGCTGTCGAGCACGCCGTGCCTTACATCGAATGTGCCCGTCACCGCTTTCATATGCCGGTGTATTCGCGAGCGCTGATTCGCGATCCGGCGGATTTTTCCCTGCTGCCCTATGGCCAACAAGGCCTGCTCGGCTTCGTCTCGCCTTACATCTCCTCCAGCCCGGCCCACGCCGTGGTCATGAGCGACCTTGCCACGCTGCACCCGGGCGCAACTTGCGGCTGTGGATTGACCAGCGACTGGTTCGAACTGCACGGCCGCGCCGCCACCACAGCGGGCAGAAGCTGCGCAATGGCCGCCGCCGAATTACTGGGAAGTCACTGATATGTATTTGATCAATGGACAACTGCACCACGCTTATAGCCTCGACCAAGCGCTGCAAGACCTGCAACAGGCGTTGCCGCAACACTTGGCGAGGGCCCTCGACAGCCGCACAGTCATCGACGCAGTCGCGGGATTTGCCCGGCAACTGCATGACGCGCACTCGGATCTGCCCCTCGACAACGAGCAGCGGCAGGCCCTGATCGATTTCTGCCAACCCGAAGCGCTAGCCTACAAACGCCAGCGTGAGTTGGGCGCCGAAGCCGATTGCCTGCGTCGTTTCGATTATCGCCAGCCACGCTTCGAAGCCTGGCGTCCACTCGGGCTGGTGGTGCACATCACTCCGGCCAACGCGCCGCTGCTGGCCTTTTGCGCGGTGGTGGAAAGTCTGCTCGCCGGCAACGTCAACTGGTTGCGCCCCAGCCGCAGCGATCAAGGCCTGACGGCGCAACTGTTGCGCGCGTTGGTCGACTGCGATGCAAGCGGACAACTGGCCGGACATGTGGCGGTGATTCCAGCGAGCACCGAGCAGATCGGCAAGCTGTGCAAACCCGCCAACGGCGTTGCAGCGTGGGGTGGCGAAGCGGCCCTGCAAGCGATTCGGCAACAGTTGGTGCCGGGGTGTCGCTGGATCGATTGGGGGCACCGCATCAGCTTCGTCTATCTCACCCCGGAATCGTCTACGCCGGAGGCGCTTGATGCCGTCGCCGACGAAGTCTGCCGACTGGATCAGCAGGCCTGCTCCAGCCCGCAATGGCTGCTGGTGGACAGCGATGATCCGCAGGTTTTGTGCGATATCGGTGAACGCCTGGCGCAGGCCCTGCAACGACGCGCCGCACAGTGGCCGGCACTGGTGCCGACACGCCAGGAAGCCTCGCAAATTACCACGCACACGCAGATGGCCCGCCTCGGCCAGAGTTTCGCCGGACACACCGGGCAAGTGTGGAGCGGCCCGGGCTGGCGGGTGATGTGGAGCCATGATCGGCAACTCGCGCCTTCACCGCTGTTTCGCAGCGTACTGCTGCACCCGCTGCCGCAAGCGCTGCTGACCGCCACCCTGCTGCCGTGGCGCAACGTCCTGCAAAGCTGTGCGCTGGTGTGTGCGCAATCGCGCATTGCCGAGCTTACCCATGCGTTGATCGCCGCCGGGGTCACGCGTATCGCACCGATCGGCAGCATTCACGACGGTTACGCAGGCGAACCCCATGATGGCGTCTATGCGCTGCAACGTTTGAGTCGGCGGGTATCGGTGAGTCTGGCCGCCACGCAACTGCAGGATCAGGCCAGTCTCGATTCACCGCCACTCGCGGCGAAGTCGTGCGCTGCGATCATGAACAAAGAGGCGTTCGTCGCCCAGCCCATCAACGATCAGGCGCAGTTGTATTTCCGCTCCGGAGGCAGCAGCGGCACCCCTGCTCTGGCCGGCTACAGCTATCGCGATTTCGATCGGCAGATGCGCGCAACCGCTGATGGCCTGTTCGCCGCTGGTCTTGATCCGGCGCGGGATCGGGTCATGAACCTGTTCTTCTGTGGCGGGCTGTACGGCGGTTTTCTCAGCTTCAGCAAAGCGCTGGAATTGCTCGAGGTGACGCACCTGCCCATGGCCGCACCTACCGATGACGACTACCGGGAGATTGCCCAACTGATCATCGACCAACGGGTCAACGTCCTGGTGGGAATGCCCGCCACACTGCATCGTCTGTTTGTCAATGAACAGGAGCGTCTGCGTGCTTATGCCGGCGTCGAAAAGGTCTTTCTCGGTGGCGAGCACCTGAGCGAGCAGAACCGTGCATTGCTGCGCAGTTGTGGCGTCTCGAGCATTCGCTCGGCGATCTACGGCAGCGTCGATGCCGGCCCGCTAGGCCATGCCTGCAAGGCTTCGGCGGATGGCGGTTTCCATCTGATGAACGCGATCCAGCACTTGGAAATCGTCGCGTTCGATGAGGATGTGCCGGTGGTCGAGGATCAAGTCGGTCGGCTGCTGGTGACCTCGCTCGCCCGTGAAGGGGGCCAGCGCGTGCAGCGTTATGAGATTGGCGACACCGGGCGCTGGCTGCCGGGCGTCTGCGCCTGCGGGCTGACGTCGCCACGCTTCGAGCTGTTGCAACGCCACGGCAAGCTGTTGCGCATCGGCACTGACTTCATCTCCCTGAGCGAATTGGCGTCGCGGCTGCAAGTGCCGTTTCAGTTGCAGCTGGACCACAGCGCTGACGGCGTCGAGCGCATGCAACTGCACTGCGAACTTGCAGCCGACATCGCTAAACACCGTCTCGCCGATTACCTGACCCTGATGACCGTGGTCGACAGCGGATTGCTGGTGCTGCAGATCGAACAATGCCCGCCCGAGCACTTCGTTCAAAACAAACACAGCGGCAAGACGCCGCTGGTCATTGACTCCCGCCGCTGACGCTTGCCGTGAGCTGGCTCATTCGAATCAAGAAGAATACACCGTGAAAACAACCGACCCGATTAGCGAATTGACGGGTTTTGCCCGCAAGCATTCGCCCTACTACAGGAACAGCCTCGCCGATATTCCCGAGGCAATAAGCTCGCTGCGCGAACTGCCACTACTTGATCCGGCAGACTTCTGGAAAGACAGCGCGGATCTGGCGCAATGGCCAGTTCTGACAGCACCGATTGCCCACGCCCTGGTCTTCAAGACCGGTGGCTCAACCGGCGGCGGCAGGCTCTCCGTATATGCCCGCACGGAATGGCAACGCACAGTGGAAGCTTTCGGCCGCAGTCTGAGCGAGCAATTCAGCTCCGGCGACCGTGTCGCCAATCTGTTCTTCGCTGGCGACCTCTACGCCAGTTTCCTGTTTATCCACGATTCACTGGCCCATGTGGAAACGCCTATCACCGAGTTTCCGTTTACCGGCGAAGTCGACCCGCCAATGCTGGCCGATGCCATCGTGCAACACCGGATCAACGTGTTGGCTGGCTTGCCTGCGCAACTTTTGACCTTCGCCAGTTGGCTCGACCAACGCGGCCTTGCGCTGCCCTTGGTTGATAGCGTGCTTTATGGCGGGGAGAGTCTGTTTGCCTCGCAACGCCAGCTTCTCGAGCAAGTGCTGCCCAACGCGCGCATTGCCTCGATCGGCTACGCCAGCGTCGATGGCGGATTCATCGGTGCAAGTCATCGTGACTGCATCGAAGGAGAACATCGCACACCTGACGGTCACGCACTGCTGGAGATTATCGATCAGCACAGCGGCGCAACGATCGAGGCCTGCGATCAAACCGGTCTGCTGGTGCTGACCAATCTGCATCGCCGTTTGATGCCGCTGATCCGCTATCCCGTCGGAGATCTCGCGTGCTGGCGCGAACCGCCGGGCACTGCACAACGCAAATTCGCCCTGCGGGGTCGCAGCGGCAACAGTCAGCGCGTGCGGGTCGGCATTCTGTCGCTGATGACCGATGAAATCAGCGAAAGCGTACGGAGCAGCACTGGCAGCAACGATTGGCAGTTATTGATCGAACACGACGACGGCAGGGATCTATTGACGGTGAAATACGTAGTCAACGAAAGATCGACCCGCATCGAGGACAGACTCGAGGCCCGCTTGATCGAACTGTATCCGCAGATACCACAACTGCGAGGCGCCGGGTTATTGCAGCTGCGTATACAGAGCTGCCGCTTCGAGGACCTTGCGCGCCATCCTCGCGCAGGGAAAAGCCTGCGGATCGTCGATCTACGCTGCTACGACCGACATGACAGGGAGGTGCGTGATGGAAGCGTTGATCCTGCGCAATTACCGTGACACCGACGCCACGGCAGTCAGCCAGCTGTTTCGCGAGGTCTATGGCGATCATTACGTGCAAAGCGACGTCTACCTGCCCTGCCTGATCAACCAGAACCACGCCGACAAACGCTGGCACTCACTGGTTGCAGTGGAGGGAGAGCGGATTCTTGGCCATGCCACTTTGTATCGGCAAAGCGAAAACTCGCACGATGCCGAACTGGCCTTGAGCGTCGTACATCCCGATACCCGCGGCAAGAACATCGCTACGCGGCTGGGCGCGCAACTGCTGACTCATGCACAAGCGTTGGGTTGTCGCAGCGTTTCGATCAAACAGGTCACCCACCACCCCTATACCCAACGCATGGCTATCAGTCTCGGTTTTCATAACACCGGACTGTTGCCGGACTATGTCCGCTCACCCTTTGGCGGCAAAACACCGGAGTCGATCGTCTTGGGTGTCCGCGCCATAGACGGCTATCAGCGCCCGCTGCCGGAGCAGCCGTGGCCAACCCGCTACCGTGCGTTCATGGAGCGTATGACGGCGGCGTTTGGCTGTTCTCCCAGTGCAGCATGCTGGCGCGGGCCCTCGGTTCAGGTTCAACAACACGGCAATCGGCATGAAATGCTCGTGGAAAAACTCGAACCGGAACTGCTCGATCAGCTGAGAACGTTGCCCGGGCATTGGCTGATTTCGATTCGTTTGCAGCTGTCCCGACAGTTTGCCGTGGATCTGCACAGTCTTAACGCCATCGGTTTTGCTTTCACCGGTCTGGCGCCTGCGCAAGACAATCGAGGAGGCTGGCTGACGTTGTTTCATCGCGGCTACCGCACGCGCAAGCTGACATTGCATTGCCCGCACATGCAGCAGTTACACGACCAGGCACAACGTCAACTCACTGGGCGAGCCATGGCTGCGGTGTAATCAGCCGGAGCCCGCACACGGATGAGCGGGCTTCATCGGCAGATGTCACGCCTTTGCCGTCAGGCCTTTGTCGGACGGAACTGCCGCATTGCCTTCGCCATAGGTCTTGAGATTCTGCAGGACGTAAATGGCTTTCTTGAATTCGGGAATCAGGCTCTTGCCGTAGTAATTGCCATTGAGACTGTTGGTCTGGATGGCATCGAGCTGCGTGGCGAAATATTCCAGCGCGTTGAACTTCGCCTCCGGGTCTTTCTGCACGCCGAAGCGGTCGAATTTGTCGCCGGCATTGAGCAAGGTGATCGAGGTGATCTCGGAAATCAGGCCGCGCCCGCGCAGGAATTCGCTGAGGTTGCCCAACTGCTTGACGGAGACGTTGGCTGGATCAAAGCCCTTGATCTGCTTGCGCAAACCCTGTTTGTCCATCTCCGCGACGTTAAGCGCATTCGGATCGTTGCCGACCAGGGTCAGCATCTGCTGCACCTTGACGCTCTGCGAAACCTGCTTTTTCGCGCCGGTATCACGGACCATTACGCCCGCCTTGCTTTCCCAGGCGCCGGTATAGCCGATCGTCATGCGAGGATTCCTTGTGCAATGAGCATGAAATGTCCTTGTCCCAACCAATTGAATGGGCGCGAGTATCGGCCGCTTCGCCTGATCCAACCAACCCTTTTGTGCGCTTTTTTACAAATCTCGTACATTCATGACACCGAGCTTAAGGCCCGCAAACATTGCTTCAGCGCCGTCATCAGGATGTAACAACTGTGGCGATTGCGCGAGATGTAGCAATCCCGATACCAACCGGTCATCGCCCGGAGTTCTTTCGGCGCGCAAGTACCTAAAGCTTCCGCCCGTAACGACGATACGCTGTGATACCCGCCCTGTTTTATTCCTGCCCTCCAACAAAAAAGCCGCTCAAGGATCAGTTCCATGCCCGCACTGCGCACTATTCAGGCTCGCTACACGCTGTTTCTGATTCTGTTCATCCTGTTGTTGTCCGTGCTGACCGTGGTCGGCATCAGCCAACTGGTCGCACCGACCCTGCGCGATACCGAAGAGAAGGTCGTGCTCAACCGCATCGCCGAAGTCGCCGTGCAGATTCAGGGCGAACTGAACAAGGTGCAGGCGCAGCAACGCAGTATCACCCAGACCATCCCCCTGCTCGACAGTGCAGCCATCGACGTGGTGTTGCCAGGGCTGGTGGATCAGTACGGCGAACTGAAAGTCTTTGGCGGCGGTATCTGGCCGTTGCCCGGCCAGCGCGAAGCCGGCCGCAACAAGTTCAGCACCTTCTGGCACCGGGATGCCTCGGGTCAGCTCAAGGTCAATACGTTCTGGAACAGCGACGCCGCACCGAACTACTACGACCAGAGCTGGCACAAGGGCGGCATGGCCACCCCGCGCGGTCAGTGCGCGTGGGCCGCTGCCTATAAGGACGACGCGAGTGCCGAGCCGCGCACCAACTGCGCCATGGCGATCTACAAGAACGGCAGTGCCTGGGGCGTTTCGACCATCGACGTGACCCTGGGCTTCTTCAACGACCTGGTGGCGCGCAAGGAAAAAGACCTCAACGCCGAAATGCTCATCGTCGAGGCTGACGGCAAGATCATCAGTAACAGCTCGCGCATCAGCGGTCCGATCGTACTGAAGAACATCAGCGAACTGGCGGCCAGCTCCACCTTCATCAATCAGATCAAGACCGGCCTGCAGAACCGCGATAAAGCGCAACGCGTCGAGTTCGACAACAACGGTGAAGACGCCACCTTCTTCATGCGCCCTATCGAGGGCACACCGTGGTTCCTCGCCACCGCCCTGCCGACCAAGATGCTCACCGCCCAGCGTGACGATGTGCTCAACAGTCTCAGCCTGATCCAGATTCCGCTGGTGATCCTGCTGGTGCTGTTGCAGGTTTACGCGATTCGCAAACTGGTACAACGCATGAAGGCTCTGAAAGCCAACATCGATTCACTGTCCAGCGGTGACGCCGACCTGACCCGCCGCATCACCATTCGCGCCGAAGACGAACTGGGTGCCATCGGCCATTCGGTCAACACCTTCATCGTCTATTTGCAGAACATGATCGGCGAAGTCACCCAGGCCACCGGTGCCATGGCCTCCAGCCTCGATAATCTGCAGCGCACTTCGGCGCACACCAGCCAGATTCTGCTGCGTCACGCCTCGGAAACCGACCAGACCGTCACCGCCATTACCGAAATGAGCTCCACCGCTGAAAGCGTGGCGCAGAATGCCGCTGAAACCGCTGCGTTCACCCAGCGCGCCAATGAAAATGCCGATCGCTCGCGCGTCGTGGTGGGTGAAGCGACCAACAGCGTGGTCGCGCTGATCGACGAAGTGGCCAGCGCTACACACAAAGTTGAAAACATGCAGCAGGACGCCCAGCGCATCACCGAGATCCTCGGCGTGATCGGTGCGATTGCCGGGCAGACCAACCTGCTCGCCCTCAACGCGGCGATTGAGGCGGCACGTGCCGGTGAACAGGGGCGCGGCTTTGCGGTGGTGGCGGATGAAGTCCGCGCCCTCGCCGCCCGCACTCAGGCCAGCACTTCGGAAATCAACGAGATGTTGACCCGTCTGACCCAAGGCGTGAGCTCCTCGGTCAGTGCCATGGAAAACACCCAGGCCAGTTGCCAGTCCGCCGCTGACGCCACCGCACGTGTCAACTCGGGGCTGGACGAAATGGCCGGTTCGGTCAGCCACATCAACAGCCTCAGCACGCAGATTGCCACCGCCGCCGAACAGCAAAGCGCAGTGACCGAAGAGATCAACCGCAGCATGGTGCAGATCCGCCACATGGTCGATGAACTGGTGCAGAGCGGCCAGGCCAGCGAGCTGAATACCCGCCAGTTGCTCGAAGCCAACAGCCGCGTGAGCGCGATCATGGGGCGGTTCAAGGTCAGTTAAGCCAACCGCGACCACGGGGATTTGGCCTTTACGCCAATCCCCTGTGGGAGCGAGCCTGCTCGCGAAAGCGATTTTTCAGTCACTGGAGCTGCGGCTGGTCAACCGCATTCGCGAGCAGACTCACTCCTACAATGGTTCGGGTGTTTTGTAGCAACTGGAAACACTCAGTTGATGTAGGAGCGGGAAAACAGGTCAAAATGCGTTCTTGCTGACCTTCACCGAGTCGAGAGCCCATTCCCATGCGAAGCCAACTGCGTCTGCTCGCCCTGAGCGCCCTGTTCATCTCCTCCCTGGCGCAAGCCGCCGAACTGATCCCGATCGAAGTGCACCGCGATGCCAATTGCGGCTGCTGCAAAAAGTGGATCAGCCATCTCGAAGCCAATGGCTTCAAAGTCGAAGATCACGTCGAAAGCGACATGAGCAGCTTTAAACAGCAGCACGGCGTACCACCGCGTCTGGCGTCCTGCCACACGGCGATCATCAATGGCAAATTCGTCGAAGGCCATGTGCCGGCCGATCAGGTGCTTGCGTTGAGCAAGCGCGACGATCTGCTGGGTGTGGCTGCACCGGGCATGCCAATGGGCTCACCGGGCATGGAAATGGACGGCATGAGCGACGCGTATCAGGTCATCGGCCTGAAGAAGGACGGCGCTGATGTGGTAGTGGCGGACTACCCGGCCCGTTGATGGGGGCAGCCTACTTCGGCCTGTTCTTTGCTGCGTTTGGCGCGGCGACATTGTTGCCGTTGCAGTCCGAGGCGCTGCTGGTCGGCCTGATCGTCAGCGAGCGTTACTGGCTGTGGGGTTTGCTCGCGGTGGCGACGCTGGGCAACGTGCTCGGTTCGCTGGTCAACTGGTGGCTGGGACGGGGCATCGAGCGCTTTCAGGATCGACGCTGGTTTCCGGTCAATCCCAAGCACATGGCCAAGGCACGCAAGCACTACGAGCGTTATGGGCATTGGTCGCTGCTGCTCAGTTGGCTGCCGGTGATCGGCGATCCGCTGACCTTGATTGCCGGCGTCATGCGCGAACCGCTCGGGCGCTTTCTGTTGATCGTCACCCTGGCCAAAGGCGCGCGCTATGGCGTGCTGGCCTTGCTGACCCTGGGCTGGCTCGGTTGAACCAACCCTTCCTGTGATTGCCTTTGTTTAACGTCGGCGTAATCCCGACCTTCCAGAGTCGGCCAATTTTCAAGGAGTTTGTGCTTATGTCCGTCACGCTTTCCCGCTGGCTGCCCGGCCTCGTCCTCAGCGCTGCCCTGCCATTAATGGCGCAAGCGGCCACTGAAACCGCCCCCGCCGAAGGGCCTGCCTACGGCCCGGAGCTGCAAGGCTTCCAATACCCCTACACGCTTAAACACTTCGCCTTCGAATCCCAGGGTCAGAAGCTGCAAATGGGTTACATGGACGTCGCCGCCAATGGCAAGGCCAACGGCCGCACCGTGGTGCTGATGCACGGCAAGAATTTCTGCGCGGCGACCTGGGACAGTTCGATCAAGGCCTTGAGCGATGCCGGCTACCGCGTGATTGCGCCGGATCAGATCGGCTTCTGCACCTCCAGCAAACCCGAGCACTATCAGTTCAGCTTCCAGCAACTGGCGACCAACACCCAGCAATTGCTCAAGGCGTTGGGCATTCAGAAAGCCACTGTGCTCGGCCACTCCACCGGCGGCATGCTCGCCACCCGTTATGCGCTGCTGTTCCCGGAGCAGGTCGATCAATTGGCGATGGTCAACCCGATCGGTCTGGAAGACTGGAAAGCCCTCGGTGTTCCCTATCGCACCGTCGATCAGTGGTATCAGCGTGAGTTGAAGGTCACGGCCAAGGGCATTCGCGACTATGAGCGCACCACTTATTACGACGGCCGCTGGAAGCCCGAATTCGATCGCTGGGTCGACATGCTCGCCGGTCTGAGCAAAGGTCCGGGCAAGACCCAGGTCGCGTGGAACTCGGCGCTGATCTACGACATGATCTTCACCCAGCCGGTGTACTACGAGTTCAAGGACCTGAAGATGCCGACCCTGTTGCTGATCGGCACCTCCGACACCACCGCCATCGGCAAGGACCTCGCACCGCCGGAAGTCAAAGCGAAAATCGGCCACTACGAGGTGCTCGGCAAACAGGTCGCCAAGTTGATTCCGCAGTCGACGCTGATCGAATTCCCGGGCATGGGCCACGCGCCACAAATGGAAGAACCGGAGAAATTCCATCAGGCGTTGCTCGGCTGGCTGGGCAAGACTCCTTCCGCTCCATGATGAGGTAAGCCGATGACGGTGCAGATTGCAGTGATCGATGACTGGCAGGACGTGGCACGCGACGTGGTCGACTGGTCCGTGCTGGAGAGCATCGGTGAAGTGACCTTTGTGCATGATTACCCGGCCGACAACGCGACACTGGCCGAGCGCCTCGGCCAGTACGAGGTGATCTGCGTCATGCGCGAACGCACGCGTTTCGACGCCGACTTGCTCGGGCGCTTGTCCAATCTGAAGTTGCTGGTCACCGGCGGCATGCGCAATGCGGCGCTGGACATGCCGGCCGCTGCAGCGCTGGGCATCAAGGTCTGCGGCACCGACAGTTACAAACATGCCGCACCGGAACTGACCTGGGCGCTGATCATGGCGGCCACCCGTGATCTGGTGAAGGAAGCCAATGCCCTGCGCGCCGGCCAGTGGCAACAGGGCCTCGGCGGCGATCTGCACGGCAAGACCCTGGGAATCCTGGGTTTGGGCAGCATCGGCCAGCGGGTCGCGCAGTTTGGCCAGGTGTTCGGCATGCGGGTGATCGCCTGGAGCGAGAACCTCACCGCCGAACGCGCCGAACAGGCCGGCGTGACGTATGTCAGCAAGCAGCAATTGTTCGAACAGGCCGATGTGCTGTCGGTGCATCTGGTGCTCAGCGAACGCAGTCGCGGCCTGGTCGATGCCCAGGCGCTGGAATGGATGAAACCGAGCGCGCTGCTGGTCAACACCGCACGCGGGCCGATCGTCGATGAAGCGGCGTTGATCAAGGCACTACAGAAACGGCGCATTGCCGGGGCAGCGCTGGACGTGTTCGAGCAAGAGCCTTTGCCGGCCCTGCACCCGTTTCGCACGCTGGACAATGTCCTCGCTACCCCCCATGTGGGCTATGTCAGTCGGCAGAATTACGAACAGTTCTTCCGGCAGATGATCGAGGATATTCAGGGTTGGGCAGCTGGGGAGCCGGTGCGTCTGTTGAATTGATTGCATCGCTTTAAAGTTCAGTTGCTGCAACAGGCCTCTTCGCGAGCAGGCTCGCTCCCACAGGTTGTACGCGTTCCAATGTGGGAGCGAGCCTGCTCGCGAAGGTCTCATCTCAGATACCGCTCTGAAATACCCTCGCACCACAACGGTGCAACCGGCCCGTCCCCTAGCACAAAACCGTGACTACCCAGTCACCGTTTTGGCCCACTCCGACCGAAAAACATGCCCTTCGTCGGAGCGTTTCCGCTCCTGGACCCTCGCTTACATCCCGACACAACCGATTGTCGAACAATTTACCCATTTGCCCCGACCCGCTCTAGGATCTGGCCTAGACTCATTTTTCAGTGGCCAAACCACTCGGTCATACCGACGAAAAAAAGTCGAAACTTTTGCTTCACGCCACAGGTCATCAGAACAACTGGGCGAAAGCGACTGGTGTAATCCTTGCAACGGCCTCACCACCCATTCTGCTTGCGCGTGTTGGGTCAGCATTTGCTCACCGATGCGTGGCGCCTTTGCGCCCGGCCACAGGACTTGGCCACGAAACAGCTTGTTCGAGACAAGAATCAGATCACACACGGGAGATACATATGATCAGTGCGGCATTGGATATTCAGGGAGAGCGTGCTCACCAGTCGCTTGGAGAATCGAGCACCATCAGTGTTCCCGGCAGCCGACAGATCAACGTACCCGGCACCAAGACGCTTGCTCCGGTAGCAAGCCAGAATCCCAACAAGAAAAAAGTGTTGTTCGTGACTTCGGAAATCGCCGATCTGGTCAAGACCGGCGGCCTCGGTGACGTCTCCGCCGCCCTGCCCCGGGCCATGGCCCATCTGCATGATGTGCGGGTGCTGATTCCCGGTTATCCGCAAGTGGTGCACAGCGAAAACCCGATTCACATCATCGGCGAGCTGGGTGGCCACGCCGCGCTGCCACCTTGCAAGATCGGGCGCATGGACATGCCCGATGGTCTGGTGATCTACGTGTTGATCTGCCCTGAACTCTACGAGCGTGAAGGTGGCCCTTACGGCGCCAACAACGGTCGCGACTGGCCGGACAACCATATCCGTTTCGCCCGTCTCGGCCTGGCCGCTGCCGATATCGCCGCCAATCTTGCGCAAATTCACTGGCGCCCGGATCTGGTGCACGCCCATGACTGGCCGGCTGGACTCGCGCCCGCTTACATGCACTGGCGCGGGCAGCGCACGCCCACCCTGTTCACCATTCACAACCTTGCCTACCAGGGCGTGACGAGCCTCGGTTCCTGCCCGGAGCTGGGGATTCCCACCCATGCCCTGCAACAGGAAGGCATGGAGTTCTACGGCAAGATGTCGTTCCTCAAGGCCGGCATGGCCTATTCGAGCCACATCACCACCGTCAGCGCGACGTATGCTCAGGAAATCACCACCCCGGACTTCGGCTGTGGCCTCGACGGTTTCCTTGCCGCCAAGACCCAGCAAGGCCTGCTCAGCGGTATCCCGAACGGCATCGACGAGAGCTGGGATTCGGCGACCGACCCGCACCTGTTTGCCCCGTTCGCCATCGGCGACTGGGAAGGCAAAGCGGTCAACGCCGCCCACGTCCGTGAGCTGTTCGGCCTGAATGACTCTACCGGCCCGCTGTTCGCCGTGGTTTCGCGCCTGGTCTATCAGAAAGGTCTCGACCTCACCGAAGCGGTGTCCGAGTTCATCGTGCAGAACGGTGGTCAGATCGCGATCATTGGTCGCGGCGAGCCGGAAGAAGAGCAAGCCATGCGTGAACTGGCCCTGCGCTTTCCTGGCCAGATCGGCGTGCGCATCGGCTTCAACGAGACCGATGCCCGACGCATGTTCGCCGGCAGCGATTTCCTCCTGATGCCTTCGCGTTACGAACCTTGCGGCTTGAGCCAAATGTACGCCCAGCGTTTCGGCTCGCTGCCGGTCGCGCGCAACACCGGCGGTCTGGCCGACACCATTGAAAACGGCGTCACCGGTTTCCTCTTCGATGAGTCCACCGTTGATAGCTACAAGGAAGCCCTGAGCCGCGCGTTCAAGGTCTTCGCCTTCCCGGAACTGCTCAATGCCATGCGCTGCCGCGCCATGGCTGCACCGTTCAACTGGAGCAAAGCGGTTGAACCGTACGCCGAACTTTACGAACAACTGGTCGCCAAGGCGTTGGGTAAAGCCAGCCACAAATAACCAGGGAGTTGCAGAAAATGCCGTCAAGGACCCAAGAAACCTGGCCCCACGGCGCGATCATGCTGGATGCCGAGCACACGCAATTTGCGTTGTGGGCGCCTGACGCGTTCTACGTCAGTGTGGAACTGGAAGATGGAAAATCGTTGCCCATGCTGCCTCAGGGCGACGGTTGGTTTGTAATCAAGGCCAATTGCCCGGCGGGCAGTCGCTACCGTTACTGCATCGATGGCGAACTGGAGGTGCCGGACCCGGCCTCCAGAGCGCAGGATGGTGACCTCGACCGCCACAGTGTGGTGGTCGATCCCCATGCCTACCAATGGCGGCACACGACCTGGAATGGTCGGCCGTGGAGCGAAGCGGTGATTTACGAGCTGCACGTCGGTGCGCTCGGTGGATTTGCCGAAGTTGAACAGCATCTGGCGCGCTTGGTGGCGCTGGGCATTACCGCCATCGAATTGATGCCGCTGGCGCAATTCCCCGGTGATCGCAACTGGGGCTACGACGGAGTGCTGCCCTATGCACCGCAAGCCTCCTACGGCACACCGGAACAACTCAAACACCTGATCGACACCGCCCACGGCCATGGCCTGGCGGTGATTCTCGACGTCGTCTACAACCACTTCGGTCCCGACGGTAACTATCTGCATCGTTACGCCAAAGGCTTTTTCCGCGAGGACAAGCACACGCCCTGGGGCGCGGCGATCGACTTCCGTCGCCCGGAAGTGCGCGAGTTCTTCATTGAAAACGCGCTGATGTGGCTGCTCGAATACCGTTTCGACGGTTTGCGTCTGGATGCGGTGCACGCGATTGAAGATCCCGACTTTCTCAGCGATCTGGCCCGGCGCATTCGCCAGCAGATCGACCCGACCCGGCACGTCTGGCTGACCGTCGAGAACGAGCTGAACCAGTCGAGTCTGCTGGAAAACGATTACGACGCGCAGTGGAACGACGACGGTCATAACGCGTTGCACGTGCTGCTGACCGGCGAAACCGACGCCTATTACGCCGACTATGCCGCGCAGCCCACCGAGCAACTGGTGCGCTGCCTGAGCCAGGGCTTCGTGTTCCAGGGCCACATCACTCGCCATGGCGAACCTCGCGGCGAGCCGAGCGAACATCTGCCCTCCACTGCTTTCGTGCTGTTCCTGCAGAACCATGACCAGATCGGCAACCGTGCCTTTGGCGAACGCCTGCATCAGCTCGCCGACCCGCGTGCGGTACAAGCGGCGACGGTGTTGTTGCTGCTGTCGCCGATGATTCCGCTGATGTTCATGGGCGATGAATTTGCCGCCGAGCAACCATTCCTGTTTTTTACCAGCCACCACGGTGAACTGGCGGAACTGGTGCGTGAAGGTCGGCGCAACGAGTTCGCCGCATTCAGTGCCTTTACCGATCCGCACAAGCGCGAACAGATCCCCGATCCGAATGCCGAAGAAACCTTCCGCGCCTCACAGCCACGACTAGTTGGCAGTGGCACGCCGTTACAACAGGAGACGCAAGAGCTCTATCGGCAACTGCTCAAGTTGCGGCACCAATACATCATTCCCAACCTCTCCGGGACCCAGGCTCTGGGCGCGCAGATGCTCGGCTATGGCGCGGTCAGCGCACGCTGGCGACTGGGCAACGGCAGTGAGCTGCGAATTGACCTGAACCTCAGCGACACGCCAGTGGTCAACCCTGCACAGACCGATACCGAGTGGCTGTTTCAACAGCCAGCCGCGATCGAACTGTCGGACCCGAACCAACTGCCGGCGTACACCGCGCTCGTCAGCCTCACGGCCGCACCCGTTATGCACCCCCTGGATGGAGAGCGCCTATGAGCGATGCGCAACTGGAAATACTCGCCAGTCGAGCCGGCCTTGCCGTCGACTGGATCGACGCCAACGGGCGTCAGCAAAAAGTCGCTCCTGCTGTGTTGCGCAACGTCCTGATCGGACTCGGCCACCCTGCCAGCACCGCGCAAGAAATCGATGCCAGCCTGCTGGAATTGCAAGAAGTCCAGCAAGACCGCCATTTGCCGCCCCTGCTGACCTGCGACGTGGGCGTTGCCCTCGACCTGAGTCGCTATTTCTCACCGGAAACCCCCTGCGAAATCCATCTTGAAGACGGCTCGCAGATGAACCTGAAGCTGGACAACGAAGCCATGTTGCCCGGCTTGATTCCGGTCGGTTACCAGCAAGTGCATATCGCCGATCAGTATTTCACGCTCGCCGTGGCGCCTGAACGCTGCTTCAGCGTCGCCGATGCGGTCGATAGCCCGATCCCGCGGGCCTGGGGTCTGAGCGCCCAGTTGTATTCGCTACGCCGTCCGGGTGACGGTGGTTTTGGCGACACCCAGGCGCTGGAGGAACTGGTTCGTGTAGCGGGCGAACGTGGCGCCGATGCGCTGGCGATCAGTCCGATGCACGCGATGTTCAGCGCCGACAATGGCCGCTATAGCCCTTATTCGCCGTCCAGCCGCTTGTTTCTCAATTCACTGTATGCCGCGCCGGGGAGCATTCTCGGCGAACGCGCGTTGCGTGATGCAATTGATGCCAGTGGCCTGGCCGCGCAGTTCGAGCAGCTGGAAAATCTCAAGCTGATCGACTGGCCGACCGCTGCCGAAGCAAAGCAGAAGCTGCTGCAAGCGTTATATGACGGTTTTGTCGCTGGTGAGCATCCGTTGCACGCCGACTTCGCCAGTTTTCGTCACGCCGGTGGCGAAGCGCTGGAGAACCATTGCCGCTTTGAAGCGATTCAGGAAATGCGCGCCGCCCGTGGCGAAAGTCTCGACTGGCGCGAATGGCCGGAGCACTGGCACGACCCGCGCGGCGCAGCGCTCGGCGCGTTTGCCGAGGAATATGCCGAGCGCATCGGTTATTTCGCCTTCTGCCAATGGCTGATCCATCGCTGCCTCGAACGAGCGCAAACTGCTGCGCGCAGTGCCGGCATGGGCATCGGTCTGATCGCCGACCTCGCCGTCGGCGCTGACGGTGCCGGCAGTCAGGCCTGGAGTTTTCAGGATGAATTGCTCGCCTCGCTGACCGTGGGCGCGCCGCCGGACATCCTCAATCGCAGCGGCCAGGGTTGGGGCATTTCCGCGTTCTCGCCTGAAGGGCTGATCCGTAACGGTTTCCGTGCCTTCATCGACATGCTGCGCGCCAACTTCGCCCACGCCGGTGGCTTGCGTATCGACCATGTCATGGGCCTGCAACGCCTGTGGGTGATTCCCAACGGCGCCGCTCCGGCGGATGGCGCCTATCTGTATTACCCGTTCGACGACATGTTGCGCCTGCTGACCCTGGAATCCCATCGGCATCAGGCCATCGTGCTCGGCGAAGACCTCGGCACCGTGCCGGAAGGCCTGCGGGAAAAACTTGCCGCGCGGTCAATCCTGGGCATGCGCGTGCTGTTGTTCGAACAGGATAACACCCGCTTCAAACCGATTCTCGACTGGCCGGATGATGCCCTGGCGACCACCAGCACCCATGACCTGCCGACGCTCAACGGTTGGTGGCATGGCCGCGATATCGACTGGAACGCACGACTTGGGCTGGTCGATGCCAACGGCGAAATCGACTGGCGTCGGCATCGCGAGCGTGAACGCGAAGGCCTGCGCGATGCACTGCGCCAGGATCCGCAGAATTTCCGCGAAGAGTCCCACGAAGCCGATCAAGTGGTCGATGCCAGTGTGCGTTTCCTCGGCCACACCCGCGCGCCGCTGGTGCTGCTGCCGCTGGAAGATGCCTTGGGTATCGATGAACAGCCGAATCTGCCTGGCACCACCGATTCACATCCGAACTGGTCGCGACGTTTGCCCGGTCCCAGCGAAGCGTTGCTGGACGGCCCCGATGCCGCCCGCCGCCTGGAACTGCTGGCCTGCGCGCGCCTTCAAGCCTCTGAGCGTGACCAATGAATCAACAGCAAATCCAGCCACTGCGCGCCACCTTGCGCCTGCAATTTCATAAAGGTTTTACCCTCGAACAAGCGGTGCCATTGGTGCCGTACTTTGCCCGCCTCGGCATCAGCCATATCTATGCCTCGCCATTGCTGGCGGCGCGCGCCGGTTCCATGCATGGCTACGACGTGGTCGACCCGACCCAGGTCAATCCGGAACTGGGCGGCGAGCCGGCGTTGCGCCAACTGGTCAGCACCCTGCGTGAACACAACATGGGCCTGATCCTCGACATCGTTTCCAACCACATGGCCGTGGGCGGCAATGACAACCCGTGGTGGCTCGACTTGCTCGAATGGGGACGCCTGAGCCCGTACGGCGAATTCTTCGACATTCAGTGGCACTCGCCGGACCCGTTGATGGAAGGCCAGTTGCTGCTGCCGTTCCTTGGCAGTGATTACGGCGTGGCGTTGCAGGAAGGCACGCTTAAGCTCAAATTCAACGCGCAGACCGGTACTTTTTACGTTGAGCACTACGATCACCACTTCCCGATCTGCCCGAACAACTATGGCGAGCTGCTCAAGTCCGACGACACGCTGAAGTCTCTGGCAGATCGCTTCAGCACACTCAGCTACCAGACCGACGCACATTCGCTGGCGATGCCGCTCAAGCAGGAGTTGCGCGAGCTGGCCAGCGATCCGCGTGTTCTGGCGACTATCGAAGGCAACCTCGCACAGTACGATTCCACCACCGAGGAAGGCTTCCACAAGCTCCACGAGTTACTGGAACGGCAGAGTTATCGCCTGGCCAGTTGGCGCACGGCGGCGGACGACATCAACTGGCGGCGCTTCTTCGACATCAACGAGCTTGGCGGCCTGCGCGTCGAGCGTCCGGCGGTGTTCGAAGCGACCCACGGCAAAATTTTCCAATTGGTCGAAGAAGGTCTGGTCGACGGCTTGCGCATCGACCACATCGACGGCCTCGCCGACCCGCGTGGCTACTGCCGCAAATTGCGCCGTCGCCTTGATCACTTGGCGCCGGGACGTCACCTGCCGATCTATGTCGAGAAGATCCTCGGCGAGGGCGAAACCCTGCGCCGCGACTGGAGCGTCGACGGCACCACCGGTTACGAGTTCATGAACCAGCTGTCGCTGCTGCAACACGACCCGGACGGCGAACACGTGCTTGGCGAACTCTGGCAGCGCCGCACCGAGCGCCCGGCAGCGTTCATGGAAGAAGCGCAACTGGCCCGCCAGCAGATCCTCAACGGCTCGCTGGCCAGCGACTTTGAAAGTGTCGCGCAGGCCCTGCATCAAGTCGCGCGAGATGACCTGATGACCCGCGACCTGACCTTGGGTGCGATTCGCCGCGTGCTGCATGCGCTGATCGTGCACTTCCCGGTTTATCGCACTTACATCAGCGCCATGGGCCGGTCCGAGCAGGACGAAGCGATTTTCCAGCACGCCATGGACGGTGCGCGGCAAACCCTCAGCGAAGCCGACTGGCCAGTGCTCGACTCGGTCGCCAGCTGGCTCGGCGGCACGCCTTGGCGCCGCAAGCCACGGGGGCGCTCGCGCAAGATCCTCAAGCATGCCTGCGTGCGTTTCCAGCAACTGACTTCGCCGGCAGCAGCCAAAGCCGTGGAAGATACCGCGCTGTATCGTTCGGCGGTGCTGCTGTCGCGCAATGATGTCGGTTACAACACCGAGCAATTCAGCGCGCCGGTCAGCGAGTTCCATGAAGTCAATCAACAGCGCATGGCCGAGTTTCCTGACAACCTGCTCGCGACTGCCACCCATGACCACAAGCGCGGCGAAGACACCCGTGCCCGGCTGGCCGTGCTCAGCGAACGCAGCCATTGGTACGCCGATCAGGTCGAACTGTGGCGCGCCCTCGCCCGCCCGGTGCGCATCGAAGATGACGCGCCTTCCGCTGGCGACGAACTGATCCTCTATCAGGCATTGCTCGGCAGTTGGCCGCTGGACCTGCAGGACGAAGACCAGGCCGGTTTCGCCGATTACGCCAAGCGCATCTGGCAGTGGCAACAGAAAGCCCTGCGCGAAGCCAAGCTGCAAAGCAGCTGGAGCGCGCCGAACGAAGCGTATGAAAACGCGGCCCAGGCTTTCACGGAGAAGCTGCTGACCGGTGAAGAAGGCGAGTTGCTGCGTGCGGCGCTGAGCAAGACCGTCAACAGCATCGCCGCTGCCGGCGCGCTCAACGGGCTGGCGCAAACCTTGCTGCGCATGACCGTGCCGGGTGTGCCGGATCTGTACCAGGGCAACGAGTACTGGGACTTCAGTCTGGTCGACCCGGACAACCGCCGGCCGGTGGATTACGCCGCCCGCGAGCAAGCGTTGCAGGCATCCGTGCCGGGTACCGAACTGCTTAAGGAATGGCGTGACGGGCGCATCAAACAGGCGCTGATCAGTGAGGTGTTGAACCTGCGCAAGGAACACAGCGAGCTGTTCCGTCGAGGCGATTACCAGCCATTGGAGGTGCTGGGCAGTCAGGCGCACAACGTCTTGGCATTCGCGCGTGAACACGACGGCGTGCGGGCCATCGTGGTAGTGCCGGTGCGTTGCGCGACGTTGCTGGAAAACAGTGCCATCCCGCAGGTCGATGCGCTGCGCTGGGGCGATACGCGGGTGGTTTTACCGTCTGCCGCTTCGGATGCAAACCTGAAGGGACTTTTTGCCAGCAGCGTAGTCACACAAAACAGGGAGCTGAATGTCAGCGAAGCGCTGGGGGATGTCCCGGTCAATCTCTTTATCCAACACTTAACACAAGCATGAGTTCAGTTCAGGAGCATTGCGATGAGCACCGACGATAAACGCATTCGCGAATTCGCCTATCAGATCTGGGAGTCGGAAGGGAAACCTGAAGGCCACGAAGAACGTCATTGGGAAATGGCGCGCAAGCTGGCCGAGGCCGAAGCGCTGGCACCCAAGAAGCCACCGAAAGCGGCGGGCAGCAAAGTGGCTGGCAAGACTACAGGCGCAGCAGCGAAAAGCACCGACGGCAAAACACCGGCAACCGCCAAAGCCAAACCGGCAGCGAAAGCCAAGCCGGCGGCCACGCCCAAAGTAGTCCCGCCGGGCGAAAAGGCTACCGAGAAAAAGCCGCGAGCAGCGAAGAAGCCTCCGGCGAACTGACCCGATCCATTTTTGAACTGAATGACTGTGTGGCGAGCGTGCTCGCCACAAGGGGTTCTTGCGCCCCGAAGAAAGTCCCTTATTGGGAACAACACACAACCCTGTGGGAGCGAGCCTGCTCGCGAAAGCGCTAGGTCAGTTGGTGAAAATGTCGAATGTACCGACGCTTTCGCGAGCAGGCTCGCTCCCACAAGGAAATCTCATTGCCTGAACTGTCCCGTTTTTTTGCAGGAGCAATCATGACCCGTCCAAAGAAAGCCGAACCCGCTGCGCACGCCGAGCCGTCGAGAATCAGGGAAGGCCTGCCCTTCCCACTCGGTGCGACCTGGGATGGTCTGGGGGTGAACTTTGCTCTGTTTTCCGCCAACGCCACCAAGGTCGAGCTGTGCATTTTCGACGATGCCGGCGAGGTCGAACTCGAACGCATCGAGCTGCCGGAATACACCGATGAGATCTACCACGGCTACCTGCCGGATGCGCACCCTGGCTTGATCTACGGCTACCGCGTTTATGGTCCTTATGACCCGGCCAATGGTCACCGCTTCAACCACAACAAACTGCTGATCGACCCGTACGCCAAGCAATTGGTCGGCGAACTGAAATGGTCGGAGGCGCTGTTCGGCTACACCATCGGCCACCCCGACGCCGACCTCAGTTTCGACGAGCGTGACAGCGCGCCATTCGTGCCCAAGTGCAAGGTCATCGACCCGGCGCACACCTGGGGCAACGACCATCGCGTCAGCGTGCCGTGGGACAAGACCATCATCTATGAAACCCACGTGCGCGGCATCAGCATGCGTCACCCGTCGGTGCCGGAAAACCTGCGTGGCACTTTCGGCGGTCTGATGGTCGACGACGTGCTCGAGCACATTCGCAAGCTCGGTGTGTCTTCTGTCGAACTGCTGCCGATCCATGCTTTCGTCAACGATCAGCATCTGCTGCAAAAGGGCATGACCAACTACTGGGGCTACAACAGCATTGCGTTCTTCGCCCCGGACCCGCGTTATCTGGCCAGTGGCAAGATTGCCGAATTCAAGGAAATGGTCGCGCATCTGCACGATGCCAACCTCGAAGTCATTCTCGACGTGGTCTACAACCACACCGCCGAAGGCAACGAGCAAGGCCCGACCCTGTCGATGCGCGGTATCGACAACGCCTCCTACTACCGCTTGATGCCGGACGACAAGCGCTACTACATCAACGATTCCGGCACCGGTAACACGCTCGACCTGAGCCACCCGTGCGTGCTGCAAATGGTCACTGACTCGCTGCGCTACTGGGCCAGTGAGATGCACGTCGATGGCTTCCGCTTCGACTTGGCAACCATTCTTGGCCGCTACCACGATGGTTTCGACGAGCGCCACAGCTTCCTCGTCGCCTGCCGTCAGGACCCGGTGCTGCGTCAGGTGAAAATGATCGCCGAACCTTGGGACTGCGGCCCCGGCGGCTATCAGGTCGGCAACTTTCCGCCGGGCTGGGTCGAATGGAACGACAAGTTCCGCGACACCGTGCGTGCGTTCTGGAAAGGTGACGACGCTCAGCTTGCCGATTTCGCCAGCCGCATGACCGCTTCCGGTGAGATGTTCAACCAGCGCGGGCGCCGGCCGTATTCGTCGGTGAACTTCATCACCGCCCACGACGGTTTCACCCTCAACGATCTGGTCTCGTACAACGACAAGCACAACGAAGCCAACGACGAGAACAACCAGGACGGCAGTAACAACAACCTGTCGTGGAACCACGGCGTCGAAGGTCCGACCGACGATCCGGAAATCAACGCTTTGCGCCATCGGCAGATGCGCAACTTCTTCGCCACCCTGCTGCTGGCCCAGGGCACACCGATGATCGTTGCCGGTGACGAGTTCGCCCGCACCCAGGACGGCAACAACAACGCCTATTGCCAGGACAGCGAGATCGGCTGGGTCAATTGGGATCTGAGCGAGGACGGCAAGGCCCTGCTCAAGTTCGTCAAACGCCTGATCAAGCTGCGCCTGACTTATCCGATCCTGCGTCGCGGACGCTTCCTGGTCGGCGAGTACAACGAAGACATCGGCGTCAAGGACGTGACCTGGCTGGCACCGGACGCCACCGAGATGACCACCGAGCACTGGCACGATGCGCACAACCGCTGCCTCGGCATGCTGCTCGACGGACGCGCGCAGGAAACCGGCATCCGCCGCAAAGGTGCCGACGCGACCCTGTTGCTGGTGGTCAACGCACACCACGACATCGTCAACTTCACCCTGCCGGAAGTGCCGGACGGCGGCTTCTGGACCTGCATGATCGACACCAATCAGCCGTCGATTCGCGGCCAGGAGCGCTTTGAATTCGGCCATGAATATTCGGTGACCGGGCGTTCGTTGCTGTTGTTTGAACTGCAACGTGACGAAGAAGATTGATATGGACTTTCAACATTATCTGGCCCGCCGTCCGCCAGATTACCCCGACACCAACGCCCTCGGCCGTTGCCTGAGGGCGATGGTCGAGGCCGGTCTCGACCGCTTGCCGTTACCCGGCAGCGGTCACACGCTGGAGCGCTTTCAGCGTCTCTCGGAAGTCGGTGGACACGATTTAGGCCTGTGCAAACTCTATGAAGGCCACACGGATGCGCTGGCGATCATCGAGCAATTGGGCGGTACGCCAACCCCGGGCAGCACGTGGGGCATGTGGGCCGCCGAACCGCCGCAGGCACGGGTGAAAGTCACGCCGGCCGGGCATATGGTGACGCTGAACGGGCGCAAGGCCTGGTGCTCTGGCGCTGCGGTGCTCAGCCACGCCTTGCTTACCGCATGGGACGCGGACGGTCAGCAGCAATTGGTTGCAGTCGCACTCGATCAACCTGGCGTGACCATCACCGATCAAGGCTGGCAAGCGGTGGGCATGGCGGCCACCGGCAGCGTTGAAGTGCTGTTCGACAACGCCGAAGCGCAGGCCATCGGCAACCCCGGTGATTACCTGCAACGACCGGGGTTCTGGCAGGGCGGGATCGGTATCGCGGCTTGCTGGTACGGCGCTTCACGGCGGATTGCCGAAGGGCTGCGTCAGCATTGCGCGCAACGCGATGAACCGCACGCCCTCGCCCATCTCGGTGCGACTGACACAGCACTGCAAGCGGCAGCCGATGTGTTGCGCTTCAGCGCGCTGCAAATCGATGCGCAGCCCGAGGCCGACGCTGAATTGCTCGCCCGCCGTGCCCGCGCCGTGGTCGAACAGTCTGCCGAACAGGTGATGCGCGAAGTCGGCCGGGCGCTGGGTGCCGGGCCGTTCTGTCAGGATCGGCATTTCGCCAGGTTGAGTGCCGACCTGCCGGTATTTCTGCGCCAGAGTCATGCCGAACGCGACCTTGCTGCATTGGGCCAGCAGATTGCTGGTCAGTCCTGCGAGGTCTGGGCGTTATGAAAGCCAACCCGATCGTTGGCCAGGGCACTTCATTGCAGCAATGGCAGGCTTCGCGGCGTCTGGCCGAGCTGCCCGCCATCGACATTCTTGACTTGGTACCGTTGGGCTCGCGAGCGGTGATCATCGCGCCGCACCCGGATGACGAAGTGCTCGGGTGCGGCGGCATCATGCAGTTGCTGGCGGCAGCCGGACGGCCGTTGCAGTTGATTTCGGTCACCGATGGCAGCGCCAGTCACCCCGGCTCGCAGCGCTGGACAGTCGAGCGATTGAGCGTGGTGCGCCCGCAGGAATCAGCCGAAGCCCTGCGGCGCCTCGGCTTGCCGATGCACAGTCTGAAATGGCTGCGCGGCGGTTTTACCGATACTCAAGTGGCGGCGCAGGAAACCGAGTTGAGCGAATTCATCGCCGGTTATCTGCATGCCAGTGACGTGGTTTTCACGACCTGGCGCCAGGACGGTCACAGCGATCACGAGGCCGTCGGCCGCGCCAGTGTCGAAGCGGCGCGACGCGTTGGTGCGACCTGCCATGAACTTCCGGTCTGGACCTGGCACTGGGCAACCCCGGAAGACGCCACGGTGCCATGGGAGCGGGCGCGCAAGATCCTCCTTTCACCGACGCAAATCGCACGAAAACGCCACGCCGCGCACGCGTTCGCCAGCCAGTTGGAAGGCGACCGCGACGTCGGCCTCGGGCCGGTGCTCGCGCCCTATGTGCTCGATCGTTTGCTGCAACCTTTTGAAGTGGTGTTCCTGTGAGCGTCGATGACCGCTATTTCGACGGCCTGTTCGCGGGCAATGACGACCCATGGGCGTTCCGCCAGCGCTGGTACGAACAGCGCAAGCGCGCGATCACCCTCGCCGCCCTGCCCCGCCCGCGCTACAGGTCGGTGTTCGAACCGGGCTGCGCCAACGGCGAACTGAGTGCAGAGCTGGCCCCGCGCTGCGACCGCCTGTTGTGTTGTGACACGGCGAGCGCGGCGGTGAAGCTGGCGCGCACTCGCTTAAGCATTTTCGAGCATGCCGAAGTCCGTCAGGGCCGCCTTCCGGCTGAATGGCCGGAGGAAAAATTCGACCTGATTGTATTCAGCGAAATCGGCTACTACCTCGACGAAAAAGATCTGACAGAAATGATTCGCCGGATCAGTGAGTCACTGACCGCCGACGGCCAATTGCTGGCCTGCCACTGGCGCCCGCCGATCGAGGGCTGCCCGCTGAATGCACGGCAGGTCCACGATCAGATCCACGATCAATTGGCTTTGCCGCGTCTGGTGCTGCATCAGGAAGCGGATTTCATTCTCGAACTGTGGAGCCGCGAGCCACGCTCGGTGGCGGCCCTGGAGGGCTTGCGTTGATCGGTATTGTGATTCCGGCGCACAACGAAGAGGCGCTGCTTGATGAATGCCTGCGTGCAGCGTTGCGCGCCAGCCAGCATGCACAACTGGGCGGCGAGCCGGTGGAAATACTGGTGGTGCTCGACAGTTGCAGCGATGGCTCGGCGCAGATCGTCAGCGCTTATCCAGTGCTCAGCTTGCAGATCGATGCGCGCAACGTTGGCGAAGCCCGCGCCACCGGTGCGCGCCTGTTGCTCGAGCGCGGTGCCCGCTGGATCGCCTGCACCGACGCCGACAGCCGCGTCGCCGATGACTGGCTGGCGGCGCAACTGGGGCTGGAGGCTGATGCTGTGTGCGGCACGGTCACTGTCGAGCACTGGCACGAATCGATTGATGAGGCGGCGCAGATTCGCTATCACCGCCATTATCAGGCCCGCGATGGCCATCGACACATTCACGGCGCCAACCTCGGTGTCAGCGCCGAGGCTTATCGCCTGGCCGGCGGTTTCAAGCCGCTGACCTGTGACGAGGATGTGCAACTGGTGCGTGCGCTGGAGCGCAGCGGCGCCAATATCGCCTGGAGTCACCGACCGCAGGTGCACACCAGCGCCCGTCTCGACAGTCGGGCCAAGGGCGGGTTCGGTGACTTTCTGCGCAATCTGGCACAGCTGGAATAAAAAATTACGGATCAGATTGATCTGTGACGCGACGAATCGGCTGTCTTGAGCAATACTCTGCCTCGCAGTAATCCAAGGGTTGGAGCACTGCACCGTTGCTATTCATTTGCCTTCACAGGCCGCGATCAGCGTTGGCTGCTCACGACTGAGGGCGAAATACCACAAGGACGTCGCACTCATGAAATCGTCATTGCTCAACGAACACGGCCTGCCGGCACAGATCTGGAACAGCGCGCCGCAACTCGACAATATTCCCGTCATCAACACCCACAGCCTGGTACCCGCCGGCGCCCGCGCCGTGGTCATCGCCCCGCATCCGGGCGATGAAGTAGTCACTTGCGGCGGTCTGCTGCAACTGCTCTCCAGCCTTGGCCATCCTCTGCAATTGCTCTCGATTACCGACGGTAGCGCCAGCCACCCCGGCTCGCGCCAGTGGTCGGAACAACGTCTGAGCGTGTTCCGCCCGCAGGAAAGCGTCGAAGCCCTGCGCCGCCTCGGCCTGCCCATGCACAGCCTGAAGTGGGTGCGCGGCGGCTTTACTGACAATGCTCTGAGTGATCAGCAAAGCCAGCTCACCGAGTTCATCGGCCGTTACCTGCGACCGGGCGACGTAGTGTTCAGTACCTGGCGCAAGGATGGCCCGCCGGACCATGAAGTGGTTGGCCGGGCCAGTTTCGACGCGGCGCAGAAAGCCGGGGCGACCTACCACGATGTGCCGGTGTGGGCCTGGCACTGGCCGGAGCGCGAGCAGCAAATGATTCCCTGGGAACGCGCGCGCAAGCTGCGTCTCGACACCTGGACAGTCGCGCGCAAGAGCCACGCCACCCATGCTTACGCCAGCCAGCTCAAGGGCGAACCGGCCATCGGCATCGCCCCGCTGCTGCCGCCGGTGCTGCTGGAGCGGATGCGCTTGCCGTATGAAATCGTCTTCTTCTGAACGGCGGAAGCTCAACATACCTGTGGGAGCGAGCCTGCTCGCGAAAGCGGTGTGTCATGTGTCAGATGTATTGAATGTGATGAAGTCTTCGCGAGCAGGCTCGCTCCCACATTGGCCCAGCAGTGAATCATCGTAAGGAACTGCCACCCCCTCAAACCAGTCGCATGAACAGGCATGGCCCAATTCAGAGGAGTGAACGTGTCCAGCGATCCCAAGCGTCAAGCGGTCGACGCGCCAGTCATTCATCGCCTGCGGGTACTCACGGTCAACACCCACAAGGGCTTCACCGCGCTGAATCGGCGGTTCGTTCTCCCGGAGCTGCGCGAAGCGATGCGCAGTACCTCGGCCGATCTGGTGTTTCTGCAGGAAGTGGTGGGTGAGCACGAACGCCACTCCAGTCGTTACAACGACTGGCCGCAGACGTCGCAGTACGAATTCCTCGCCGACAGTATGTGGAGCGATTTTGCCTACGGGCGCAACGCCGTTTACCCGGATGGCCACCACGGCAACGCGCTGCTGTCGAAATACCCGATCCGCGAATATCGCAACCTTGACGTGTCGATCACCGGGCCTGAACGGCGCGGGCTGTTGCACTGCATTCTTGATGTCCCCGGGCATGCCGAGGTGCATGCGATCTGTGTGCATTTGAGTCTGCTGGAAAGCCATCGGCAATTGCAGTTGCAACTGCTCTGTCAGCTGCTTGAATCTCTACCCGACGATGCGCCGGTGATCATCGCCGGCGATTTCAATGACTGGCAGTTGCAAGGCAACGCCGCCCTCGCCCGTCGCGATTATCTGCATGAAGCCTTTGAGCGCCATCATGGGCGCCCGGCGAAAACCTATCCCGCGCGGTTTCCCTTGCTGAGGCTTGACCGGATCTACCTGCGCAATGCCAGTAGCCACGATCCAAGGATTCTTGGCAACAAGCCGTGGACGCATCTTTCGGATCACCTGCCGTTAGCAGTTGAAGTACACCTGTAGCTGCGTTTTTGACAGCAATTAAATGACAGGCCTTCCCGGCAACCAACGCTCGGAAGGACCTTTCGTCGGCGGCAAAAAACCGTCAGCCGCCTGCTTCCCAAGCGTTTTTCCATGCAAACAACCACTTAGTTATGTGCAGAAAAACAAACGCTTGCAAAGGCTGATTTAAGCACGCCATTCATCGTGCATTTTCTTGACGCGCAGGCGTCACTCTTCTTATCTCTACCTTACTACCCCCGGAATCACTACTGGGGCTGACCTTCCGGCACTCGCGAAATCGAGCAGCCGCGGTTCGCCCCGCTCTATTCGGTCGCCCCTCGTTCGGGGTAGGAGAGGCGCCAAACACGAGATGACGCATGCGCTTGCAAGGTAGACCTCCATGAAAACTTCACTGACCCCACACGAACTGAAAATCACTCTTTGCACAGTGTCAGGTTCACTGCTGCTGTGCTCGTCCATGGAGGCGCATGCGGGATCTGCGGCGGACGAACCCGCGTGGTATCACGCCGACGTACCGGTGCTGACCCTGCCAGCAACCGTGATAACACCCGGACCGCTGCCATTGAGTCAGCAGAGTTCGCGCCTGATCACTGAGGATCTTGCCCCATCTGCCTGGGACGAGCTGTACGGCAAAAGCGCTCGGCAAGCACAGACCGACGCACTTTCATCCGGTTATGCGATGGCCGCTGGTGAGTTCAAAGGTCCGGCCGTAGTCACGTTGAAAAGCGCTAACGGGACCACTCAGACCCTTGGTCTTATAGGTGGCGACAATCAGGTCCAGCTGAATGCCGATGGTGCGCTGACCCGACGTGCCCTCGCCGACCGCAACACTGACAGCCTCAACCTGCAAGGCCAGAGCCTCGGCGCCTATTACAGTCTGGTGGGTGCGCAAGGCTGGCACGTCGACCTGTCGGCCAGCGGCGGTCGGGTCAGCGGCTTCAGTCGCACTGCGCAAGGTAATCGGCAAGCCACCGAAGGCAATGCGATGACCTTTTCCGTCGAAGGCGGTTACCCGATCGGCTTGAGTGAAAACTGGGTGGTCGAGCCGCAGGCACAACTGATCAACCAGCGCATCAGTCTCGACGCTCCGTACGCCGGCTCGGGCAATGCCTCTTCCATCGACCTGACCGCGTGGAGTGGCCGCGTCGGTGCGCGATTGAAAGGCAGTTATGACTTGAACGGGTTGCCTGTCGAACCCTACGTGCGCACCAACCTTTGGCACACCGTTTACACCGGCAGCACGGTGACGCTCGATCAGGTCGACAAGATCAGCAGCAGCCGCAAGTCTTCAACAGTGGAATTGGGTTTGGGTCTGGTGGCGCGGGTCACACCGGCGGTAAACCTGTACATGAGCGCCGATTACAGCAGCGATGTGGATGACAATGACTTGAACGGGATCATCGGCAGCCTCGGCGTGCGGATGCGCTGGTGATCTGCTGATCACTGAAAAACCTTGTGGGAGCTGGCTTGCCAGCGATGGCGGCATCTCAGTCAACAGAGATGCTGAATGTGACGGCCTCATCGCGGGCAAGCCCGCTCCCACAGTTTTACTGTTCCTGGATCAGCCCTGCGGCTTGAGAATCAACACCGCCAACGGCGGAAGATTCAGTTCCAGCGACAACGATTGACCATGACTCGGTACTTCATCGGTCAATGCCCCGCCGCCATTGCCATAGTTGGAGCCGGCGTAAATGTCGGCGTCACTGTTGAACAGCTCGGTCCAGCGTCCGGCAAACGGCACGCCGACCCGATACGACTGGCGCGGTACCGGTGTGAAGTTGGCGACGACCAAAACCGGCGAGCCGTCCTTGCTCCAGCGTAGCCACGCGTAAACGCTGTTGATCGCATCATCGCCAATCAACCACTGGAAGCCTTGCGGCGCGTCGTCCTGATCGTGCAGCGCCGGCTCTTCGCGATACAGCCGGTTGAGATCGCCCACCAGTTTCTGCACACCTTTGTGCTCGGAGTACTGCAGCAGGTACCAGTCCAGTTGCTGATCGTGGTTCCACTCGCGCCACTGGCCAAACTCGCAGCCCATGAACAACAGCTTCTTGCCCGGATGCGTCCACATGAAGCTCAGATAGGCGCGCAGGTTGGCGAACTTCTGCCAGCGGTCGCCGGGCATCTTGTCGATCAGCGAGTGCTTGCCGTGCACCACTTCGTCGTGGGAAATCGGCAGGATGAAGCGTTCCGACCAGGCATAGACCAGACCAAAGCTCAACTCGTTGTGGTGATGGGCGCGGTACACCGGGTCCTGCTGGATGTAGTGCAGCGAATCGTGCATCCAGCCCATGTTCCATTTGTAGGAAAAGCCCAGGCCGCCCTGCTGGGTGCTCTGGCTGACGCCCGGCCATGCGGTGGACTCTTCGGCAATCACCAGCGCACCCGGCGCTTCCAGTTCAACCACGTCGTTCAAATGACGCAGGAAGTCGATGGCCTCCAGGTTCTCGCGACCACCGTGACGATTCGGTACCCACTCGCCCGCTTTACGTGAATAGTCGCGATATAGCATCGAGGCCACGGCATCGACACGCAGGCCGTCGATGTGGAAGTGTTTCAGCCAGTGCAGCGCCGAGGCCAGCATGTAACCGTGCACTTCCGTGCGACCGAGGTTGTAGATCAGCGTGTCCCAATCCTGATGGAAGCCTTCCAGCGGATTGCCGTATTCGTACAGCGCGGTGCCGTCGAACTGCGCCAGACCGTGGGTATCGGTGGGGAAATGCGCCGGCACCCAGTCGAGAATCACCCCGATGTCGGCCTGGTGACAGGCGTTGACGAACGCGGCGAACTGATCCGGTGTGCCGTAACGTGCGCTCGGCGCGAACTGCGAAAGCAACTGGTAACCCCAGGAACCACCGAACGGGTGCTCCATGATCGGCATCAATTCGATGTGGGTGAATCCCAGCTCTTTCACATAAGGAATCAGCCGCTCGGCCAGTTCCGGCCAGGTGTACTGGCGCGCGACTTCGCCGAGATCATCCAGCTCGCACTGCCAGGAGCCGGCGTGCAACTCGTAGATCGACAGAGGCTTGGATCGCTGCTGGCGATCCTGACGGGAATTCATCCACTCGTGATCCTGCCAGTCGATCTGTAATGGCGAGGCGACTTTCGAGGCGGTATCCGGCGGCAGGCTGGTGGCCAGCGCCATCGGGTCGGCCTTGAGCGGCAGAATGCCGTGGGCGCCAAGGATTTCGTACTTGTACAACTCCCCCGCTTGCAAACGCGGAATGAACAACTCCCACACGCCCGAAGGATGGCGCAGGCGCATCGGGTGACGACGACCGTCCCAGACGTTGAAATCGCCAACCACCGAGACACGGCGGGCATTCGGCGCCCACACGGCAAAGCGCACGCCGTCAACGCCATCAACGGTTTTCAGCTGTGCACCGAGGCAAGCGCTGAGGTCACGATGATTGCCTTCGGCAAACAGATACAAATCCATTTCCCCGAGCAGCTGACCAAAGCTGTACGGATCTTCGGCGACCTGCTCGCCACCGGCCCAACGCGTGCGCAACAGGTACGGTCGCGCCTGATCGAAATGGCCGACAAACAGCCCCGGCGTCTCGGTCATCTCCAGCGGGCCAAGCTCTTCGCCGCTGTCCTTGTCCAGCACCGCCACACTCAGCGCACCCGGCAGATAAGCGCGGATGAATTGCCCACCAGCGCCATCGCCGTGCGGGCCGAGAATGGAAAACGGGTCCTGATGTTCGGCGCGTACCAAGGCATCAATGTCGCGTGCCGAGGGTAACAATGCTTCCTTTACCACACCCTGTTCCTTGTTCGAGAAACTCATGACTACTCTCCACCAAGATCGGAAAAGGGTTTAAGCCCTGTCAATAATCCATACAAGCCGTGCAATGGCACGGGCAGCCACGTTGGGCGGTTTTCCGCCTCGTAGGCCACTTCATAAGCGGCTTTTTCCAGGCCAAACAACGCCAGCGCGGCGTCGGCACCCTGAGGATCCTGCCAGGCATGCTCAAGACTAGCTGCTGCCTCGCGGTATGCCTGGACAAATGCCTCGCGTGCTTCGCGCAGATAACGCTCGGCGACACGTTTACGCGCCGCTTCGGCTTCGACGCTGTTGTCGACGTTGTGCACATTGATGGTCATCGCCGCAGCGTAATCAAACGAACGCAGTACGCCGCTGACATCCTTGTACGGGCTGTGCTTGCCGCGACGCTCACTCAACGGCCGCGCCGGTTCGCCCTCGAAGTCGATCAAGTAGGCATCGCCCTTGATCACCAGCACCTGACCCAAATGCAAGTCGCCATGCACCCGGATGCGCAAGCCGCCAGTGGCTTTCTTCGCCAGATCCTGCACATGGGCAAGAATGGTTTTCTTCTCGTCGAGCAGACGCTTGACCAGTTTCTGGTCCGCCGCGTTCAACTCGCCTTGATGCTGCTTGAGCAGTTTCAAGGCATGTTCGACCTGGGCGGTGACATCCTTGGCCGTCGCGGCCATGTCCTTGCTCGACGATACTTGCGGCGCAAAGTCCGCGTTGTCGGTTGGCGCAGCGAGCACCTGATGCATCTCGCCCAGACGTTGGCCGAGCATGCCGGCGAAGTCCTTCAGCTCGCCGAGCGCGTTGTAATGCTGCTCCTGCTCGGACATGGCGTCGGCCAGTTCATCGCGCAACGCCCGTTCGAGGTTGTTCTGCGTCCATTCCCACGCGTCGCCCTGATTGCTCAGGTAGCCCTGGGCGATCATCAGCAAGTTGTCTTCACCCTGCGCGTCGCGGCGAATCACCGAACCCAGCAGTGGCGAGATATTGGCAAACCCGGCCTCGGTCAGGTAAGCGCTCATCTCCAGTTCCGGGTGTACGCCAGAAGCGACTTTGCGTATCAGCTTAAGCACCAGGCTGTTGCCGACAACCACGGAGCTGTTCGATTGCTCGGCCGACAGGTAGCGCACATCCGACTCGGCGCCGAGGCCGAGCTTTTCCAGATGATCTGTCTGTTCGAAACGGATTTCGCCTTCGATCGACTCCAGTATGGTGTTGTTCTGCATGCCTTGCAGAACGGCGCGGACGAAGGTTTCCAGACTGAACGCATCGGTAATCAGGCCGACCTGACGCACACGGCGTACACGCGATAGCGCCAATTGCTGCGGCAACGGCGGGCCGACATGGTCTTCGGCAATGAAGCCGAACGGCAGTTGATAACGGTTGGTCTGGCCACCGCTGGTGACTTCGATTTCGCTGAGCAGCACTGGATGCTGGGCATCACCGAAACGCACGCCGTAAGCCAGATTGACCTTCTCGATCGCCGCGTCCTTGCCGGCGAACCAGCGACGGTTCTGCAGCCAGCTCGGCAGAATGCTTTGCTCCAGCGTCGTACGCGACGGCGCTTCGAGCAATTCTTCCATGCGTTTTTTCAGCACCAGCGTGGTGAAGTCCGGCAGGCTCTGCGCCGGCTCGACGTGCCAGCTCGGCATCTGGTTCTCCGCTGCCAGCGCGAACCAATAGAAGCCGTACGGCGCCAGGGTCAGAAGGAAATTCAACTGACCGATCGGCGGGAACGCGTTACCGCCGAGCATTTCCACCGGCACCATGCCGACGTACGCCGACAGATCCAGCTCCACCGCTTGCGCACTTCGCGAGACGTTGGCCACGCACAGGATGATTTCGTGCTTGCCATCGACATCGGTGTATTCGCGGGTATAAGCCAGCACGCGACGGTTGGCCGGCGAGAGCATTTTCAACGTGCCACGGCCGAACGCTTTCGATTGCTTGCGCACGGCCAGCAGGCGCCGCGTCCAGTTCAACAGCGAATGCGGATCGCCGGACTGGGTTTCGACGTTGACCGACTGATAGCCATACTGCGGGTCCATGATCGGCGGCAGTACCAGACTGGCCGGATCGGCGCGGGAGAAACCGCCGTTGCGGTCGATCGACCACTGCATCGGCGTACGCACGCCGTCGCGGTCGCCGAGGTAGATGTTGTCGCCCATACCGATTTCGTCGCCGTAATACAGAGTCGGCGTGCCGGGCATCGACAGCAGCAGGCTGTTGAGCAGTTCGATGCGGCGACGGTCGCGTTCCATCAACGGTGCGAGACGACGGCGAATACCGAGGTTGATCCGCGCGCGACGGTCAGCCGCGTAATAATTCCACAGGTAATCGCGCTCACGGTCGGTGACCATTTCCAGGGTCAGCTCATCGTGGTTGCGCAGGAAAATCGCCCACTGGCAATTCGCCGGAATTTCCGGGGTCTGCCGGAGAATGTCGGTAATCGGGAAGCGATCTTCCTGCGCCAGCGCCATGTACATGCGCGGCATCAGCGGGAAGTGGAAGGCCATGTGGCATTCGTCGCCATTGACCCCAGCGGCATCGGTGTCACCGAAATACAGCTGAGTGTCTTCCGGCCACTGATTGGCCTCGGCCAGCAGCATCCGGTCGGGGTAGTTGGCGTCGATCTCGGCACGGATCTGCTTGAGGACGTCGTGGGTCTCGGGCAGGTTTTCGTTGTTGGTGCCGTCGCGCTCGATCAGGTACGGAATCGCGTCAAGGCGCAGGCCGTCGATGCCCATGTCCAGCCAGTAGCGCATCACCGACAACACGGCTTTCATCACTTGCGGGTTATCGAAGTTCAGGTCCGGCTGGTGCGAGTAGAAGCGGTGCCAGAAGTACTGACCGGCGACCGGGTCCCAGGTCCAGTTGGACTTCTCGGTGTCGAGGAAGATGATCCGCGTGCCGTCGTATTTCTGGTCGTCATCGGACCAGACGTAGAAATCCCGCGCCGCCGAACCCGGCTTGGCTTTACGCGCACGCTGAAACCACGGGTGCTGGTCGGAGGTGTGGTTGATGACCAGCTCGGTAATCACCCGCAGACCGCGCTTGTGCGCTTCGGCAATGAAGCGCTTGGCGTCGGCCATGGTCCCGTAGTCGCTGTGCACGCCACGGTATTCGGCGATGTCGTAGCCGTCGTCGCGACGTGGCGAGGGATAGAACGGCAGCAGCCAGATGGTATTGACGCCCAGGTCGGCAATGTAATCGAGTTTGGCGATAAGCCCGGGAAAGTCGCCGATCCCGTCATTGTTGGAGTCGAAAAACGATTTGACGTGAACCTGATAGATCACCGCGTCCTTGTACCAGAGCGGGTCTTTGATGAAGGCGGCTGCCTTGGGTTTCTTCGCCATGTGGAACTCCTGAAAAATTCTCTGATACACCGAGGGACTCGCAGTGGTGAGCCCCTGTGGCGAGGGGATTTATCCCCGTTCGGCTGCGCAGCAGTCGCAAATTGTTAACGCGGTGCAGCTTGAAAAAAGGGGCCGCTGCGCGCCCCAACGGGGATAAATCCCCTCGCCACGGAGGCGGTGCCAATGTTACGAAGCTGAAATCCGCCAAATCCCGAACGGCTGATACGCCGGGTCAATGCGCATGAACTGATATTTGCCGTGCCAGTCCCAGCGATGGCCGTTCATCAAGTCTTCGCCATGGGTGGTGGCGTCGTCCGGCAGGCCCATTTCCCACAGCGGCAATTCGAAATTCGCTTCCTGCACGTTATGCGGATCGAGGCTGACCGCGACCAGAATGAAATTGCTGCCATCGGCGCTGCGCTTGCCGAAGTACAGAATGTTGTCGTTCCAGGCGTTGTAGATTTTCAGCCCCAGATGCGTGTGCAGCGCCGGGTTCTGCCGGCGGATGCGGTTGAGCTGAGCGATCTCGGCAATGATGTTGCCCGGCGCGGTGAAGTCGCGGACACGGATCTCGTATTTCTCGGAATCCAGATACTCCTCTTTGCCCGGCACCGGCGCCGATTCGCACAATTCGAAACCGGAATACATGCCCCACAGGCCCGAGCCCATCGTTGCCAAGGCAGCGCGAATGAGGAAACCGGGACGCCCCGACTCATGCAAAAACGCCGGGTTGATGTCCGGGGTATTGACGAAGAAATTCGGCCGGTAGCATTCGCGCCACGGCGACTGGTTCAGCTCGGTGAAGTATTCCGCCAGCTCGGCCTTGGTATTGCGCCAGGTGAAATAGGTGTAGCTCTGCGAATACCCGACCTTGCCCAGACGCGCCATCATCGCCGGAGTGGTGAAGGCCTCGGCGAGGAAGATCACTTCCGGATACAGCGTGCGAACATCGGCGATCAGCCATTGCCAGAACGGCAGCGGTTTGGTGTGCGGGTTGTCAACGCGGAAGATTTTCACGCCTTCCTTGACCCAGCCGACGACGATGTCGCGCAACTCGACCCACAGGCTCGGAATCGCGTCCGGCGCATAGAAGTCGACGTTGACGATATCCTGGTATTTCTTCGGCGGATTTTCGGCGTATTTGATCGTGCCGTCCGGGCGCCAGTTGAACCAGCCCGGATGCTCCTTGAGCCACGGGTGATCCTGAGAACACTGGATGGCGAAATCGAGAGCGATTTCCAGGCCATGGTCGGCGGCGGCGGCCACCAGGCGGCGGAAATCTTCACGGGTGCCGAGTTGCGAATGTATCGCCTCGTGACCACCCTCCTCGCTGCCGATCGCGTACGGGCTGCCGGGATCGTCCGGGCCAGCGGTCAGGGAATTGTTGCGGCCCTTGCGGTGGGCGCGGCCGATGGGGTGAATCGGCGTGAAGTACAGCACGTCGAAGCCCATGTCCTGAATCATCGGCAGACGCGAGTGCACGTCGTTGAAAGTGCCGTGACGCTGGGGATCGTCGGTGATCGAGCGTGGAAACAGCTCATACCAACTGGCGAACTCGGCGAGTTCGCGCTCGACGTCCATGGGGAATTCGGCGCTGATGCTCAGATAGGCGCGGTGATCGGCCTGAGCCATCAGCTCTGCACTGCGCGAGTGCAGAAACAGCGCAACCTGCTCGGTTTCGAGCAGGCCGGACAATTCATGGTGCAGCGCGGCGAGCTGCTCGCTGAGCTGCCCTTCGCTGCGTTCGGCGGCCTGTTGCACCATCGTGCGGCCTTCCTGCAACTCCAGAGAAACCGGCACAGCCGCGCTGTGCTTCTTTTCCAGTTCGTACTGGAAGCTGGCGAAATGGTCGATCCACGCTTCGATGCAATACAGGTAGCGGCCCTGCTCCTCAGGGCGGAACTGGCCTTGCCAGGTGTTATTGCCCTGATCGGACATGACCTCGGTCTGCCAGGTTTCCTGGCCTTCCTCGCGCCAGCGGATGCGCACGGCGAGCTTGTCATGGCCGTCGGCAAAGACTTTGCTGGTCACCACCACTTCGCGTCCGGCAATCGATTTGGCGGCGAACTGGCCGCCGTCGAGAGTCGGCATGGTGTTTTCGATGACGATACGTGGTAGCAGCAACGCCTGCGACAGCGGCATGTGCGGGTTGTAACTCAGCTCTGAAGGTCTTTCAGCAGTCATTGAGCATCTCTCCTTAACGCCCCAAGGACGCTCTTGTGCCGGAACAGTATTCGCGACAAAGCGCCGGCCCTGTCATGAACTCACTTAGGTTCCGAGCAACCGGCGCGGGGAAAAGTTCAGATGAAATTAACAAGACAAACCTGCGGATCGAATTTGTCGTGGCCGGGTCAACTCACTTAAGCACGTCCCACGCCATGTGCCATACGGAGGTCACCTGATGAGCATCCCGATCCCGGCGGAAACGCCCGATCCGAACATCGACAAACCCACCCTGCCGGATACCGAACCGCCACCGGTGCCCGAGCAAGAGCCGCCAGGCACCACGCCACCACCGAAAGAAGAGCCACCGAGCACGATGCCGCCGGTGATCGTCTGACCCCTGCCCCCTGATCGTTCCCACGCTCCGCGTCTGATCTGATCGTTCCCACGCGCAGCAAAGGAATGCAGCCCGGGACGCTCTGCGTCCCATCCAGAGCCGAACGCGGAGCGTCCGTTGAAGCATTCCCACGCGGAGCGTGGGAACGATCATCAGCCGGCGGGGAGTCAGAGGTGGTCGTTCTTGTCGACATCCTTTTCGAACACCCTCACCACGTACGGCATCACGCTGAAGATCGCCAGTGCCAGAATGGTACTGAGCAATGCCGTCGCTTCCTTGCCCAGCCCCGCCGCCACGCCGATCGCTGCCGTCATCCATAAACCCGCCGCCGTGGTCAGGCCTTTGACATGGGCCTCGTCGCCCTGTTGATTTTTCAGAATGGTGCCGGCGCCGAGAAAGCCGATCCCGGCAATCACGCCCTGCAATACGCGACTCATCGCATCGGATTCTGCGCCCGAGGTCTGTGGCACCAATACGAATAGCGCAGCACCCAATGCCACCAGCATGTGCGTGCGCACGCCCGCTGCCTTGCCTTTATGCTCGCGCTCGAAACCGAGTATCCCGCCGAGAATCGCCGCCATCACCAGGCGTACGGTGATTCGGGTCATTTGCGAGGCATCACCGATATCGGCGAACTCGGCTTGCATCGTGGCCCACACTTCATCCCACCAGTCTTCCATCGTGCCTCCCTTGTTATTGGCTTGATAAGCGATGGACAACAGCGACCATTAATCGGTTGCGCAGAACGATCGGCGCGCTGCGCTTCCTAATATGCAGACCTCCCTGGAACAAGGACTGCCGCCATGCCCGTTCGAATCGATGAATCCAACCCCGAGCAGAAAGTGTGTTTTTTTACCGTCGAGCATGGTGAGGAAATTCGCATCTGCGACACCCTCCAAGTCCTGACCGATAGCGACAAAGCCATGTCGTTCGTGGAAATCGAAGGCAAACGCACTTACATCACCGAAGCAGAAGCCGATGCCTTGACCGTCGCCGGGGCCAAGGACGGGCGCAAACATCTGAAGGCCGATGACAGTGATTCGGTGGTTTGATTGACCTCGATCAACACCCGACGCAGACGCCTGCAATAGGCGTTTGCGCCGCGCCTGGCAGGTTGCTTCAAGTTGTCGCAGGCACTGCGCCAAACCTCATCTGATCCGCTTTTTATTGCCAAACCTGAGTCTGTTCTGCAAACAGATCGCCGCTCATAGTGCATCGGCCTGATGGAGGCTGATGAGCGAACGAACATGAGCGAGCAAATCCCCGTCCGAACCGTAGAAGCATCGCCAACGATAAAAAGCGTACCCGCGCGCCCACTGAAAGCGACCGCCGGATCCACCGACAAGCAGATCCACACTCGCAGTTTCACCGGCCTGTTCCGCAACCTGCGTATGAGCGGTGCCGGACTTCTGTTTGTGCTGTTCTTCGGCACCGTGTGGCTGAACTGGGGCGGTCGGCAGGCCGTACTTTGGGATCTGGCGGAAAGCAAATTCCACATCTTTGGCGCGACGTTCTGGCCGCAGGATTTCATTCTGCTCTCGGCCCTGCTGATCATTGCTGCGTTCGGACTCTTCGCCATCACCGTGTTTGCCGGTCGCGTCTGGTGCGGTTACACCTGCCCGCAGAGTTCGTGGACGTGGATCTTCATGTGGTGCGAGAAGATCACCGAAGGCGAGCGCAACCAGCGGATCAAACTGCAAGCGGCGCCATGGAGCCTGAACAAACTGGCGCGGCGTGCCGCCAAACACACGCTGTGGCTGGCAGTCAGCGTGATCACCGGCCTGACCTTCGTCGGCTATTTCACCCCGATCCGGCCGCTGGCCGAAGAACTGCTGACCCTGCAGATCGGTGGGGTCAGCCTGTTCTGGGTGCTGTTTTTCGCCGCCGCCACCTACATCAACGCCGGTTGGCTGCGTGAGGCGGTGTGCATGCACATGTGCCCGTATGCGCGGTTCCAGAGTGTGATGTTCGACAAGGACACGCTGACCATTGCCTACGACGCCGGCCGCGGCGAAAACCGCGGCCCGCGCAAGCGTGACGTGCGCCCGGTCGAAGCCGGCCTGGGTGATTGCATCGACTGCCAGTTGTGCGTGCAGGTCTGCCCGACCGGCATCGATATCCGCGATGGTTTGCAAATGGAATGCATCGGCTGCGCAGCATGCATCGACGCCTGCGATTCGATCATGGACAAAATGCATTACCCGCGCGGTCTGATCCGCTACAGTTCCGAGCGCGAATTGCAGGGCGGCAAGACCAACCTGCTGCGTCCGCGTTTGATTGGCTACACGGCGGTGTTGTTGTTGATGATCGGCGCGTTGGCGCTGGCATTGATCGAGCGACCGATGGTGTCGCTGGACGTGACCAAGGATCGCGGGTTGTTCCGCGAGAACGCTCAAGGCCAGATCGAGAATATTTATTCGCTGAAAGTGATCAACAAGACTCAGCAACGGCAGGATTACCGGTTGAGTCTGGTTGATGGCGACGGGTTTGCGTTGCAGGGCAAAACGGCATTGAGCCTGGCGCCCGGGGAGATTGTCGATGTGCCGGTGTCGGTGGCGATGACCACCGAGCGCCCGGCGAGCAGTTCGCAGACATTGAGTTTCAGGATTGAAGACAGTGACGAGCCGCAGGTATACAGCGTGGCGAACAGCCGGTTTGTGGCGCCGATGAATCGTTGAGGAGCTGGCATTGCTGCCCTCACCCCAGCCCTCTCCCGGAGGGAGAGGGAGCCGACCGAGGTGTCTGTCGCTATGCATCGACCTGAAAGACCGAGTCGATTATGGATTCGGCAAAGCACTGTCAGGTCGGCGTATTTCATCAGCATCCCCCAATCAGTCCCCTCTCCCTCTGGGAGAGGGCTAGGGTGAGGGCTCCTTCCCTGACACCCCACAAAATCAAGTCCACCAAGGCCCACCGATGAAACGCTACGAAAAATTCGCCGACGACATCGCTGAACTGATCCGCTCCGGCGTCCTCGGCCCTGGCCAGCGGGTACCGTCGGTGCGCTATGCCAGCCAGGCTTACGGGGTTAGCCCGTCGACAGTATTCCAGGCCTATTACCTGCTCGAACGCCGCGGCCTGATCCGCGCCCGGCCGCGCTCCGGTTACTTCGTCAACGCCCATACACCGAGCACATTTTCCGAGCCGGTGATCAGCAGCCAGGTCAACGAATCCACCGAGGTTGACGTCAGCGAACTGGTGTTCTCGGTACTCGATTCGATCAAAGATCCCAATACCGTACCGTTCGGCTCGGCCTTCCCCAGCCCGACCCTGTTCCCGCTGCAACGCCTGTCGCGCTCCCTGGCCAGCGCCGCGCGGGAGATGGATCCGCGCATGGTCGTCACCGATATGTCGCCGGGCAACCCGCAACTGCGCCGACAGATTGCCCTGCGCTACATGGTCGGCGGGCTGATGCTGCCGATGGAAGAATTGCTCATCACCAACGGCGCTCTCGAAGCGCTGAACCTGTGCCTGCAAGCAGTGACCGAGCCCGGCGATCTGGTGGCCATCGAGGCCCCGGCGTTTTATGCCTGCCTGCAAGTGCTGGAGCGCCTGAAGCTCAAAGCCGTGGAAATCCCCGTGCACCCGCGTGACGGCATCGACCTCGGCGTGCTCGCGCAAACTCTGGAACGCCATCCGATCAAGGCCTGCTGGTGCATGACCAGTTTCCACAACCCGATGGGCGCGACCGTGCCCGAGGTGAAGAAACAGGAACTGGTCGAACTGCTGCGTCAGCATCAGGTGCCGTTGATCGAGGACGACGTCTACGCCGAGCTTTATTACGGGCAACAGGCGCCAAAACCGGCCAAGGCTTTTGATACCGAAGGATTGGTCATGCATTGCGGCTCGTTCGCCAAAAGTCTCGCCCCCGGCTACCGCATCGGCTGGGTGGCGGCCGGGCGTTTCGCGCAGAAGATCGAGCGACTGAAGCTGATGACCTCGCTGTGCGCTTCGATGCCGGCGCAAGCGGCGATTGCCGATTATCTGCAACACGGCGGCTACGATCGGCATCTGCGCAAACTGCGTTATGCCCTGGAAGAACAGCAGAGCGCGATGCTCGCGGCGATTGCCCGTTACTTTCCGGCACAGACCCGCGTCAGCCAGCCGGCGGGCGGCTACTTTCTGTGGCTGGAATTGCCGGAGCAGATGGATTCGCTGAAGCTGTTTCAAATGGCATTGGCGCAAGGCATCAGCATCGCGCCGGGGCCGATATTCTCACCGACCCAGCGTTTCAGAAATTGCATTCGCTTGAATTACGGCAGCCCGTGGACCGAGGAATCGGAAAAGGCCATGGAGACGTTGGGGCGGATTGTGCGGTCGTTCTGAGGGATAGATGTTGTCTGGACTGTCCCCTTCGCGAGCAGGCTCGCTCCCACAGTTGATTTGTGAATACAGAACCAATGTGGGAGCGAGCCTGCTCGCGAAGAGTCCGGCATTAACACTGCAAATCCACTGGTTTACCGCCCACCCCCCAAATCAACAAACGTCCCGGTCGCATACGACGCCTTGTCCGACAGCAACCAGACAATCGCCTCCGCCACTTCATCCGGCCGCCCGCCCCGGGCCATGGGAATCGCCGATTCGAGCTTGCTGACCCGATCCGGGTCGCCGCTCAGGGCATGGAAGTCGGTGTAGATGTAGCCCGGACGCACGGCATTGACGCGAATGCCCTCACCTGCGACTTCTTTCGACAGACCGATGGTGAACGTGTCGAGCGCACCCTTGGATGCGGCGTAATCAACGTACTCGTTCGGCGAACCGAGGCGTGCCGCGACCGAGGAGACGTTGACGATGCTGCCGCCCTGCCCGCCGTGTTTGGGCGACATGCGCAGGATCGCGTGCTTGGCGCAGAGGATCGGCGCCAGCACGTTGGTTTTCATGATTTTGAGGATGCGGAATTCGGACATTTCATCGACTCGCGACTTCTGCCCGACGGTGCCGGCGTTGTTGACCAGCGCGGTAACCCGGCCCAGTTCATTGTCGACGCGCTGAAACATCGCGATCACTTCGTCTTCGATACTGACATCGGCGCGAACCGCGATGGCCTGGGCGCCCAAGGCGCGAACCTGCTCGAGTACGCTGTGTGCGGCCTGTTCATCCGACTGATAGTTGATGCAGATCCGGTAGCCCTGTTCGGCTGCCAACAATGCCGTAGCCGCGCCGATTCCACGCCCGCCACCGGTGATGACAATGACTTTATCCATGCTGGCCTTCCCCCACGTGCACACGTAACAGTCGGGGGAAGAATAACTGCGATTGGCGGGTTTTGCATGTGGCGCCTATTCGGGCGCCTTCGCGAGCAAGCCCGCTCCCACAGGGTCTCTCAGACCACCGCCAGCCGTTGCCCGCGCACGATGTCCTGCATGAAGCGCTCCGCCGGCATCGGGTGGCCGAGCAGATAGCCCTGCAGCGAGTCACAGCCCAGTTTGGTGAGGAAATCCTGTTGCGCGCCGGTCTCGACACCCTCGGCGACAATCCGCAGATCCAGGGCCTGCCCCAGCGCAACAATCGCCGAGACGATCGCCGCATCATCGCTGTCGTGCTCCAGATCACGGACGAAACCGCGGTCGATCTTCAATTCATTGGCCGGCAGGCGCTTGAGGTACATCAGGCTGGAATAACCGGTGCCGAAGTCGTCGATCGACAGGTCGACGCCCATGTCCGATAGCTCTTGCAGCACAGTCATGCTCGCATCAGCGTCGCTCATCGCTGTGGTTTCAGTGATTTCCAGGGTCAGGCTGTTGGCCGGCAAGTGGTGGGTCGCCAGCGCCTTGGCCACGCTTTGCACCAGCCCGGCATGACAAAACTGCAAGGCAGAGAGGTTTACGGCAATGCGCCAGTCGGTGTAACCGAGCACGTACCATTCGCGCATCTGCCGGCAGGCTTCGTTGAGCACCCATTCGCCCATCGGAATGATCAGCCCGGTTTTTTCCGCCAGATCGATGAACTTGTCCGGCATCAGCATGCCGTGCAGCGGATGCTTCCAACGCAGCAGTGCTTCGGCACCGACCGGACGGCCATTGGCGGCGTCGAATTTGGGCTGGTAATGCAGGCAGAACTGGTTGTGCTCGATGGCCGCGCGCAGGTCCTGCAACAGTTGCAGTTGTTTGCGCGCGTTGGTGTTCATCGACGCATCGAAGAAGCTGTAGCCGTTTTTGCCGCCGCCCTTGGCGTGGTACATCGCGGCGTCGGCGTTCATCAGCAGTTCCTGGGCGTTGGCGCCGTTGCCCGGATACAGGGCAATGCCGACGCTGGCGGAAATCTGCAGATCATGCTCGGCGACGCGGAACGTGCGACCGATCAGGCCGACCTGACGCGCAGCCAGGCTCAAGGCGTCATTGGGCTCGCTCAAGCGCACCAGCAGAACGAACTCATCACCACCGATCCGCGCCAGGGTGTCCTGGCTGCGCAAGTCTTCACGCAGACGCGCGCCGACCTCGCGCAGCAATTGGTCACCCATGTGATGGCCGAATGCGTCGTTGACCGGCTTGAAGCCATCAAGGTCGATGAACATCAAGGCAAAGCAGCCACCCTGCTCTTCAACTTTTCTGATCGCCTGATTGATGCGGTCGTCGAGCAACATGCGATTGGGCAGACTGGTCAGTGGATCGTGCAAGGCCAGTTGGGTGAGTTCGCGGTTGGCGACGGTCAGCGAGTGCGCCAGATCGGCGGTGCGCGCTTCGAGGCGGGCATCGAGAATCGAGGTCAACAGGGCAATCGACAGCACCGCCAGCGTGGTCACCACGACCAGACTGTCGAGGCCATTGCCCTTCAAGCCATTGAGCGTCGCGCCGCAGAAACTGCCGTCAGGAAATTGCGCCGCCGCCATGCCGGTGTAGTGCATGCCGACAATCGCCACCCCCATGATCACCGCCGCGCCGGCACGAATCAGCCGCACATAGGGCGAATGCTGGCGCAGGCGAAAGGCAATCCACAATGCCGCTGCCGAGGCGCCGACGGCAATCAGCAGGGAGGCACTGAACAGCGTCGGGTCGTAATCGATGCCCGGGGTCATGCGCAGCGCGGCCATGCCGGTGTAGTGCATGGCGCTGATGCCCGCTCCCATGATCAACGCACCGAAGGCCAGTTGCGCCAGTGGCAGTTTCGGTTGGCTGACCAGCCACAACGCAAAACCGCAGGACAGCACCGCGATCAGCAGCGACAGCGCAGTCAGGGTGAAGTCATAGCCCAGGTCGATCGGCAATTTGAAGGCGAGCATGCCGATGAAATGCATCGACCAGACGCCAACGCCCATCGCCAACGCCCCGCCCGCCGTCCAGAAATGCACGGCCCGGCCTTTCGCCGTGGCGATGCGCCCAGTGAGATCGAGCGCCGTGTAGGAAGCCAGAATGGCCACGCACAACGAGATGAAAACCAAAGTGAAGGAATAGCTGCCGATGAGCATGGACGTTCTCGTGACAAGCCGAAACCGTACTGCTTCCATTCTCGGTCGGGCAAATGCGGCGATTGTACTGATTGCGCGGAAGAACGCACTGACAAAGTAACCAAAATGCCATCAAGCCGATGAAACGCTTGTTCGATCGTCCTACAAGGCTCTGCGGTGGGCTTTAAGCACAACTTGTGAAAGCTATCTCACGCCGGCCACAAATCCCTGTGGGAGCGAGCCTGCTCGCGAAGGCGTCGGCACAGCCACCATCGTAGTTGCCTGACCCACCGCTTTCGCGAGCAAGCTCGCTCCCACAGGTTCAGCGGTTGTCGCTGACGTCCAGTTGGCCGTCCCAGCCGCCGCCCAGTGCGGCGATCAGTTGCACGCTGGCAATCAATCGACTCTGCAGAATATTCAGCACACTACGTTCGTTACTCAGCGCCGTGGCCTGCACCACTACCACATCGATATAGGCAATCAGCCCGGCCTTGTACTGGTTTTCCGTCAGGCGCAGGGAATCGCGGGCGGCATCCAGCGCTTCCTGGCGCACTGCCGCTTCGTCTTCATACACCTTGAGCTGGACCAGGTAGTTTTCCACTTCGCGGAAACCGTCGAGCACAGTCTGGCGGTAGCGCGCGACGGTTTCGTCATAGGCCGCCTCGCTGCGGTCGACCTCGGCCGAACGAATGCCACCGTCGAACAGCGGCAAGGAAAGCTGCGGGCCGACCGACCAGAAACGGTTCGGCAGGCTGATCAGGTTTTTCGAGGTACTGCTGCTGTAGCCGCCGCTCAGGCTCAGGGTCAGGTCCGGGTAATACGCGGCTTTCGCCACGCCGATGTTGGCATTGGCGGCAATCACCGAGCGTTCGGCCGAAGCGATGTCAGGACGGCGTTCCAGCAGTTGTGAAGGCAAGCTCAGCGGTACCTGCGGCAGATTCGGGATGCTCTGGCTTTCGGCAATGCTGAAGTTGGCCGGTGCTTCGCCGGTCAGTACGGCAATAGCGTTTTCGAACTGTGCGCGCTGCCAGATCAGGTCGACGAGATCGGCCTGGGTGCTTTTCAACTGGGTTTGCGCCTGCGCCACCGCATCGCGCCCGGAAACCCCGGCACGATACTGGTTCTGGGTCATTTTCAGCGACCGTTCATAAGCGGCAACGGTGGCCTCGAGCAAACGCTTCTGCTGATCGATGACGCGCAGTTGCAGGTAGTTCTGCACCAGCTCCGATTGCTGACTCAGACGCATCGCTGCCAGATCGGCAAAGCTCGCCTGGGCGTTGGCCTCGTCGGCCTCCAGGCCACGGCGCAGCTTGCCCCAGACGTCGGCTTCCCAACTGACGCCCAACTGCGCGTTATAAGTGTCGCGGATGCCGCTTGAGGAACTGCTCAGGCTCGAACTGCTGCTACCGGTGCCCTGACTCGAACGGGTCTTGCCCAGACTCAGGTCGACGCTCGGGTAAAACGCCCCGCGTGCACTGCGCACCAAAGCCTGCGCCTGACGAAACTGCGCTTCGGACTGGGCAACGGTCTGGTTGGAGCTGTTGAGTTTTTCGATCAAGGCGTTGAGCTGTTGGTCGCCGTACAACTCCCACCAGGCGCCACGGGCCAGCGAGTCGCTGGGATTGGCCTGACGCCAGCCTTCGGCTTCCTTGAACTGAGCGATTTCGGCGGTTTGCGGGCGCTGGTAGTCCGGGCCGACTGCGCAAGCGCTGAGCAGCGCCACGCACAGTGACAGGCTCAACAGGCGCGAGCCGCGAACGGTGGCCAATTGGAGAAGCGAACGGTCAGTCATAGCGGAGTTTCCAGAGCGGCATCAGTGCGCACGCCACGCCATTTGTTGAAGCGATGGCGCAGCTTGTCGAGATAAAGGTAAACCACCGGGGTGGTGTAAAGGGTCAGGACCTGGCTGAACACCAGGCCGCCAATGATGGTCAGGCCCAGCGGCTGGCGCATTTCCGCACCCTCGGCACGGCCGAGCAGCAACGGCAAGGCGCCGAGGATCGCCGCCAGCGTGGTCATCAGGATCGGCCGCAAGCGTTGCAGGCAGGCGCTGCGGATCGACTCCAGCGGCGACAGGCCCTGATGACGCTCCAATTGCAGCGCCAGATCGATCATCAGAATGGCGTTCTTTTTCACCACGCCGATCAGCAGGAATATCCCCAGCAGGGAAATCAGGCTGAACTCGCCCCCCAATGCATAGATCGACAGCAACGCGCCAACCCCGGCCGAGGGCAACGTCGAAAGAATGGTCAGCGGATGGATGTAGCTTTCATACAGCACACCGAGCACCAGATACACGGCCAGCAACGCACCGAGGATCATGAACGGCTGGCTCTTCTGCGTGGCCGCGAAGGCGTCAGCGGTGCCGGCCATTTTCGCAATTACATCCTCCGGCAGGCCGACCTTGGCGATCGCCCGTTCAATGGCGGCACTGCCCTGCTCTACGGTCACGCCTTCGGCCATGTCAAAGGAAATGCTTTCGGACGCGAACTGGCCTTCATGACTGACCCGGTCGTTTTCCAGGCTGTTTTCGTAATGGGCGAACGTCGACAGCGGCACCCGCGCACCGTCAGCGGTGATCACTTCGACCTGCTTGAGCGTCACCGGATCCTGGGCGTATTTCGGATTGACCTCCATCACCACCTGATACTGGTTGAGGCTGTCGTAGATCGTCGAAATCTGCCGCTGGCTGTAGGCGTTATTGAGCACGGCGGTGACCATGTTCATGTCGACCCCCAGGCGCTTGGCCTGATCCCGGTCGACAATCAGCGTCACCTGTTGCGCCCCGGCACCTTCGCGGGCATCGATGGCGGTCAGCTCGGGCAAGGCACGCAACGCGGTGACCACTTTCGGGAACCACTTGCGCAGCTCGGCGAGGTCGCCGCTTTGCAGGATGTAGGTGTATTGCGAACTGGTCTGCTCGCGGCCGCCGCCAAATTGCAGATCCTGGTCGGCCATCAGCATCAACTGCGCCCCTGGCACCTTGGGCATTTCCTTGCGCAGGCGTTCTATGACCTTCTGCGCTGAAAGCTGGCGCTCCTTGATCGGCTTCAGGCGCACGATCATGAAGGCGTTGTTGGTGCCGTTGTTGCCGCCGATGAACCCGGCCACGCTTTCCACCGCTTCGTCCTTGAGCACGGCGCGGCGGAAGGTTTCCATTTTTGGCTGCATGACGTTGAACGACAGACCGTCGTCGCCACGCACGAAACCGATCAACTGGCCGGTGTCCTGTTGCGGCAGGAAGGTTTTCGGCACCACCACATAGAGCGCAATGTTGACGCCAACGGTGAGCAGCAGACTGAACAAGGTCAGACGGCGATGACGCAATACCCAGTCGAGGCTAGTGGCGTATTTGCCGACCATCCAGTCGTTGGTCTTCTGGCTCCAGCGTTGCAGGCGGTTTTCCTGGCCCGGCGTGTGCGGCTTGAGCCAGCGCGCGCAGAGCATCGGTGTCAGCGTCAGGGAAACCACCAGCGACACCACGATTGCCGCCGCCAGGGTGATGGAAAATTCGCGGAACAGGCTTTCGACCAACCCGCCCATGAACAGGATCGACAGGAACACCGCCACCAGCGAGACGTTCATCGACAGCAGGGTAAAGCCGACTTCCTTGGCGCCGAGGTACGCGGCCTGCATCGGCTTGACGCCTTCGTCGATGTGCCGGGAAATGTTTTCCAGCACCACGATGGCGTCGTCCACCACCAGACCTGTGGCGAGAATCAGCGCCATCAGCGACAGGTTGTTCAGCGAGAACCCGTAGAGGTACATCACCGCAAAGGTACCGACCAGCGACACCGGCACCGCCAGGGTCGGGATCAGCGAGGCGCGGAAGTTACCCAGAAACAGGTACACCACCAGCACCACCAGGGCGACGGCGATCAGCAAGGTCATCTCGGCTTCATGCAGCGTAGCCTTGATCACTGGCGAGCGATCCATGGCCAGATTGAGTTTGACGCTGGCCGGCAGCACCGCTTGCAGCGCGGGCAACTGCGCCTTGATCTCGTTGACCGTCTCGATGATGTTGGCGCCGGCCTGACGGTTGATCACCAGCAGCACCGCCGCATCGTCGTTGAAGAAACCGCTGTTGTAACGGTCTTCGACGCCATCGCTGACTTTCGCCACATCCTTGAGACGCAATGCGGCGCCGTCGGCGTAGTGAATGATCAGCGACTCATAATCCTTGGCTTTCTCCAACTGGTCGTTGGCCTGGATCTGCCACAAGCGCTCGCCGTCCTCGACCGAACCCTTGGGGCGGCGCACGTTGGCGTCGGCAATGGTCTTGCGCACATCGTCGAGGGCCACGCCATATTGGTTCAGCGCCTGCGGTTCGAGCTCGATGCGCACCGCCGGCAGCGAACTGCCACCGATCTGCACTTCACCGACGCCCTGCACTTGCGACAGGCTTTGCGAGAGGATGGTCGAGGCCAAGTCGTAGAGCTGGCCTTTTTCCAGCACATCCGAAGTCAGCGACAGCACCATGATCGGCGCCTGCGACGGGTTGACCTTTTTATAGGTCGGCATGCTGCGCATCCCGCTTGGCAGCAGATTGCGCGAGGCGTTGATCGCCGCCTGCACTTCCCGCGCCGCGCCGTTAATGTCGCGGTCGAGGTCAAATTGCAGAATCACCCGCGTCGAACCCTGACTGGAACGGCTGCTCATGGTATTGACGCCGGCAATTGCACCGAACGACCGCTCCAGCGGCGTCGCCACCGTCGAAGCCATCACCTCGGGACTGGCGCCCGGCAGACTGGCCTGAACCACGATCACCGGGAAGTCCATCTGCGGCAGCGGCGATACCGGCAACAGACCGAAGCTGACCCCGCCGAGCAACATGATTGCCAGGGAGAGCAGCATGGTTGCTACGGGGCGTTTGATGAAGGGACCTGAAAGATTCATGCGCTCCAGCCCCTACCGCCGAACCCTGTGGGAGCGAGCTTGCTCGCGAATGCGGTATTACATTCAACATTGAAAGTGACTGACCCACCGCTTTCGCGAGCAAGCTCGCTCCCACAAGGGATATGTGCTGATTGAGGGGTCATACCGCGACCTCGTCACCTTCGGCTTTGGCTTTGCCAAAGCGCCTTCCGAGGCGGTCGAAGTACAGGTAAATCACCGGCGTGGTGAACAGCGTCAACACCTGGCTCACCAGCAAACCGCCGACCATCACCAGACCCAACGGCTGACGCAGTTCCGCGCCAGACCCCGTGGCCAGCATCAGCGGCACCGCGCCGAACAACGCGGCCAGTGTGGTCATCAGAATCGGCCTGAAGCGCAGCAGCGCCGCTTGATAGATCGCCTCTGCCGGGGCCATGCCCTGGGTGCGTTCGGCGTCGAGGGCGAAGTCGATCATCATGATCGCGTTCTTCTTGACGATACCGATCAGCAGGATGATGCCGATGATCGCGATCATGCCCAAATCGTTGCCACTGAGCAGCAACGCCAGCAAGGCACCGACCGCTGCCGACGGCAAGGTCGAAAGAATGGTGATCGGGTGGATGTAGCTCTCGTAGAGCACGCCCAGCACGATGTACATGGTCACCACCGCCGCCAGAATCAGCAGCAAGGTGCTCGACAGCGAAGCCTGGAACGCTTGCGCCGCGCCCTGGAACTGAGTCTGCACGCCGACCGGCATGCCGATGTCCTGCTGCACTTGCTCGATGATGTCCACGGCATGCCCCAACGCCACGCCCGGCGCGAGGTTGAACGACATCATCACTGCCGGAAACTGGCCGATGTGGGTGATCGCCAATTGCGCCTGACGTTCTTCGACATGCGCCAGACTCGACAGGCGTACCTGCGCGCCGTCGGTGGTCTTGACGTGAATCTGATCCAGCGCCTGCGGGCCGATCTTCTCCCCGGCCTGGGCTTGCAGCACCACGCGGTACTGGCTGGCCTGGGTGTAAATGGTCGAAATCTGCCGCTGGCCGAACGCGTCGTAAAGCGCATCGGTGATATTCGCCACCGACACGCCAAGGCGCGATGCGGCGTCGCGGTCGATCACCAAATAGACCTGCAAGCCTTTGTCCTGCAAATCACTGGCCACGTCGGTCAACTCCGGACGCTGCGCCAGGGCTTCGACCAGACGTCCGCTCCACTGGCTGAGCAATTCGGAGTCCGGCGAAGACATGCTGAACTGATACTGCGTGCGGCTGACCCGATCCTCGATGGTCAGGTCCTGCACCGGCTGCATGAACAAACGAATGCCGACCAGTTTGTCCAGTTGCGGTTGCAGGCGCGCGATCACTTCGCTGGCCGTCAGATCGCGCTCGCCGTGGGGCTTGAGGTTGATCAGCAAACGGCCGCTGTTGAGCGTGGCGTTGTCGCCGTCGACGCCAATGTAGGACGACAGGCTCTGCACCGCCGGATCTTCGAGAATGATCTTCGCCAGTTGCTGCTGCCGTTCGCCCATCGCCGCGAAGGAGATCGACTGCGGCGCTTCGGAAATGCCCTGAATCACGCCGGTGTCCTGCACCGGAAAGAAACCCTTCGGCACGATCACGTACAGGAACACGGTCAACGCCAGTGTGCCGATGGCGACCAGCAAGGTCAGCGGCTGATGCTTGAGCACCCAGCGCAGCATCCGCCCGTATTCCTTGATCATCCAGTCGATGAACGCACCGCTGGCGCGGTAGAAACGGCCTTGCTCGTGTTCCTGCGGTTCACGCTTGAGCAGGCGCGCGCACATCATCGGCGTCAGGGTCAGCGACACCACCAGGGAAATCAGGATTGCCACCGCCAGGGTAATGGCGAATTCCCGGAACAGGCGCCCCACCACGTCGGCCATGAACAGCAGCGGAATGAGTACGGCGATCAGCGACAGGGTCAGGGAAATCAGGGTGAAGCCGATCTGTTTCGCGCCCTTAAGCGCGGCCTGCATCGGGCTGTCACCCTCTTCGATGAAGCGTGAAATGTTCTCGAGCATGACGATGGCATCGTCGACCACGAAGCCAGTGGCGATGGTCAGCGCCATCAACGTCAGATTGTTCACCGAGAAACCGGCGAGGTACATCACGCCAAAGGTGCCGATCAGCGACAGCGGCACGGCCACCGAGGGAATGATCGTCGCACTGGCGCGGCGTAGAAACAGGAACGTGACCATGACCACCAATGCGATAGCGATCAGCAGTTCGTGTTGCACGTCGGTGACCGAGGCGCGGATGGTCTGGGTGCGATCCGTCAGCACAGTGACGTCGAGGCCGGCCGGCAGGTTGTCGGTGATACTCGGCAGCAAGGCCTTGATGCGGTCGACCACTTCGATGACGTTGGCGCCCGGCTGACGCTGGATGTTCAGCAGCACCGCCTGATTCTGGTTGGCCCACGCGGCCAGACGCTCGTTCTCGGCGCCATCGACGATTTCCGCGACGTCCTTGAGCCGCAACGGCGCGCCGTTCTTGTAGGTCAGGATCAGATTCGCGTAGTCCTCGGGCGAGGTCAGTTGGTCGTTGGCATCGAGCATCGACACCCGGGTCGGGCCATCGAAGTTGCCTTTCGGCTGGTTGACGTTGGAGGCGCCGATCAGCGTGCGCACGTCCGACAAATTGAGGCTGTTGGCCGCGAGCGCTTCGGGGTTGACCTTGATTCGTACCGCCTGACGCTGGCCACCAGCGATGCTGACCATGCCGACGCCGCTGATCTGGGCGATTTTCTGCGCCATGCGCGTATCGACCAAGTCATTGAGCTTGGGCAGCAGCATGGTTTTCGAAGTGATGGCCAGGGTCAGCACCGGGGTGTCCGCCGGATTGACCTTGTTGTACACCGGCGGTGCCGGCAGGTCGGTCGGCAGCAGGTTGGTCGCGGCGTTGATCGCGGCTTGCACCTGCTGCTCGGCGACGTCCATATTGATGTCGAGGCTGAAACGCAGGGTCAGCACCGAAGCGCCGCCGGAGCTGGTCGAAGCCATTTGCGTCAGGCCCGGCATCTGCCCGAACTGGCGCTCAAGCGGCGCGGTGACGGCGCTGGTCATTACGTCCGGACTGGCGCCGGGGTACAGGGTCATGACGCGGATGGTCGGGTAATCGACCTGCGGCAAGGCCGAAACCGGCAGCAGGCGATAAGCGATCAGGCCGGCCAGGACAATGGCCAGCATGCTCAGGGTGGTGGCAACCGGACGGAGGATGAACAGCCGCGAAATGTTCATGCGCCCTTCTTGGCCTTTTCAGCGGTGGTCGCATCGGGATTGGCGGCGGATTTGCCTTGCAGGTGTTCGGTCGGCGAGGTCGGCACTTCGCTGCTGTCATTGACCACTTCGACTTCGCTGCCCTCCTTCAGTCGATCGGTGCCTTCAAGCACAACGCGATCGCCCGCGGCGAGGCCTTCGGTGACCACGGTGTTGTCACCGTCGCTGGCACCGATTTTTAGCTGGCGAATGGTGACTTTCTTGTCGCCGTCCAGCGCATAGACGAAGGTGCCGTTGGTACCGAACTGGATCGCTGCCGACGGCGCCAGCACTACACCTTTCAGCGTGTCTGCCAGTAAATGGACGTTGACGAACTGATTGGGAAACAGCGACTGGTCGCGGTTGTCGTAGCGAGCCTTGAATTTCAAAGTGCCGGTAGCGACGTCGATCTGGTTGTCGAGGCTTTGCAGTACGCCGGTGGCTTGCAGCTTGGTGTCGCCGCGATCCCACGCTTCGGCAGGCAACTTGGCGCCACTGCGGTAACGGGCCAGCACGGTGTCGAGGCTGTTCTCCGGCAAGGTGAAGGCCACGCTGATCGGTTGCGTCTGGGTGATCACCGCGAGGAACGTGGTGTCGTTGGCGGCGACGAGGTTGCCGACGTCGACCTGACGCAGACCGACGCGACCGGCAATCGGCGCGCGGATCTTGGTGAATTCGAGATTGAGCTTGGCATCGTTGACCGCTGCCTGATTGGTCTTGACCGTGCCCAGATACTGGCCAACCAGCGCTTCGGCGGTGTCGAGGGTCTGTTTGGCGATGCTGTCTTCTTTATACAGCCCACGATAACGCTCGACGTCGACCTGGGCGTTTTTCAGTTGCGCCTGATTCTGCAGCAACGTGCCTTCGGCCTGGAGCAGAGCATTCTGGTAAGGACGCGGATCGATCTCGGCCAGCAGGTCGCCCGCCTTGACCATCTGCCCTTCTTCGAAATGAATCTTCACCAGTTCGCCGCCCACCCGGCTGCGCACGTTGATGGTATTGAGCGCGGTGACCGTGCCCAGTGCCTTGTAATACAGCGGGAAGTCGCCCTTCACCGCCGGCGCCACACGCACCGGAATCGGCCCGGTACCGCCGCCGAAGCCCGGCCGCATCATTCCCGAGCGCCCGGTATGGCCGGCGGCCGCTTTGTCGCCGCCCGCCTTGTCAGCAGAGCCGGTGGGCCAGAATTTCCAGCACAGGACAGCGATGACCAACAGGACCAGCAGGCTGATCAGCCAGCGACGGGATTTGCGGGGGGACGATTGCATGGAGTTATTGACCATTGGGCGCGTGGGCTTCTATTACGGGAGGCTGAACGATAAGCACTGAGTGGATTTAAGCAAAGCAGCTTTACCGGCAATTTACCTTCCACTTACGTTTCAAGGTGTGAGGCAAAACCCTGATACACAAATGAAAACGGCCTGGACAGGGCCAGGCCGTTAACAATTGTAAAAGCCTTACTTGAGAACGGACAGTGCCGCTTCGTAGTTAGGCTCTTCGGCGATTTCCTTGACCAGTTCGCTGTGCAGGACGTTGTCGTTTTCGTCCAGCACCACAACAGCGCGCGCGGTCAGGCCTTTCAATGGGCCGTCAGCGATGGCCACGCCGTAGTTTTCGATGAACTCGCTGCCGCGCAGGGTCGACAGGTTCTGTACGTTTTCCAGACCTTCGGCGCCGCAGAAGCGCGCCTGGGCGAACGGCAGGTCAGCGGAGATGCACAGCACCACGGTGTTGCTGATGTCGTTGGCCTGGGCGTTGAACTTGCGCACGGAGGTGGCGCAGGTCGGGGTGTCGACGCTTGGGAAGATGTTCAGGACTTTGCGCTTGCCGGCGAAGTCTTTCAGGGTGACGTCGGACAGATTGCCGGCTACCAGGGAAAAGGCTGGCGCCTTGGAACCGGCTTGTGGCAACTGGCCATTGACTTGAACCGGATTGCCTTTGAGGGTGACTTGAGCCATGACTTGAGTCCTTCTGTTTTTTGATTGGAAAGCATGCAAGAGGCGGAAGTTAACCACGAAATCGGCTGACGACCTATGCCCCGTTGGAAATTGTTGGGCGCTCGGCGGCGAGATTGTATACAAGTCCTGTGGGAGCGAGCCCGCTCGCGAAATCAGGTATCGATATCAGAAACGTGTGTCAACTGGACTACCGCTTTCGCGAGCAGGCTCGCTCCCACAGAAGTTTGCAGTGCTGCCCCAACCACCTTCGATTCAGCCCGGCTCCGACCATTAGAGGTGTGATGTGTGCACCCCGCCGCCCGCACCAACGAATTAATTCCTTCGACTGGCTAACCCCCGATTAGCTGCTAGTTTCAGAAGGACGTGTCCTACAGGCTTGATAAGCAAAGGGATAACGCAGTAGCGGCGCGACAGTGCTCAGTTGTCCGGAAAAACACCATGGAATCGGGAATGATCTGCAGTCGAGCCGGGAATAGAGGATTTCTGCCGCGGCCGGGTGGCGCGGCGTTTACCATGCTCAAGCCACGGAGCGGGCGTCTCCTCGTCTTGCTGTGCCTGGGCGTCAGTCCATCGCTGTTCGCCGCGGAAGGTGGCGTCGGCCGGCCGATCACGGGCCAGCAAGTGTTCGCCAATGCTGGCATCGTGCCGCCGGAGCCGGGCTGGGTAATGTCGTTGACCAGCATCTGGTACGACGGCTCGCTCAAGGGCAGCGACGGCGCACCGATTTCCGGCGCGATCAGTGGCGGGATCGACGTGAAAGTCTCCTACACCATGGCCAACTTCACCCATGTCTGGAACACCGGCAAGGGCCGCTGGAATTTCGCTTCGGCAATGGGCCTGCCGGTGCAATACACCGACATCAAGGCGAGCATCACCGGCCCGCGCGGGCGCACTTTGGGTGACAGTGATTCCGGCACGCAGTTTGCCGATGCGCTGATCACCCCGCTCGCCGCCGGTTATCACTTCGACGAACTCAATCATCTCTCGCTGTCGCTACCGATCTACGTGCCGACCGGCGCCTATAACAAGGATCGCCTGGCCAATCCCGGACAGAACAATTACACGTTCATGCCGACCGTGGCCTTTACCCATCTCGACGGCAAGGGCGGCGAGTTCACTTTGTCCAGCGGGCTGGAGTTCTACACCGAGAACGACGCCACCGATTATCGCAACGGCAACATCTTCACACTCGACGCCCTCTGGACTCACGGCTTGGGCAATGGCTGGAACGCCGGACTTGCCGCTGGCTACGTGCAGCAACTGACTGACGACAAAGGCCAGACCGCCGATGTCTTCAACGGCTATCGCGGCCGTTCGGTCGGCGCCGGCCCGGTGGTTGGCTGGGCCGGAAAGTTCGCCGATGCCCAGGCCAATATCAGCGCGCGCTGGGTGCCGGAGTTCGACACCAAAAACCGCCCCGAAGGCAACGGCTTCAGCGTCAATCTGACCCTGGCGTTTTTCTAGACCCGGACACAAAGGACTGCCCATGACAGCGCTCACCGACCTCAACGCCCTGCAAGCCAGCATCGCCGAAGCGGTGCTCGGCCAGGATCAAGTCATCCGGCAGATTCTGCTCGGGCTGTTGGCCAATGGTCATTTGCTCCTGGAGAGCCTGCCCGGGCTGGCCAAGACACGCACGGTCAAGGCACTGGCCAAACACCTTGATGCCAAGATGAGCCGCATCCAGTTCACCCCCGACCTGTTGCCCTCGGACATCACTGGCGCCGAGGTGCTGCACCAGGTCGAGGGCAAAAACGAAATCCGATTCCAGCCCGGCCCGCTGTTCGGCAATCTGATCCTCGCCGACGAAATCAACCGCGCCCCGGCCAAGGTCCAGGCGGCGCTGCTCGAAGCCATGGAGGAACGCCAGATCACGGTGGCCGGCAACAGCCATGCGCTACCGGAGCTGTTCATCGTGGTGGCGACGCAGAACCCGATCGAGCAGGAAGGCACCTACCCACTGCCGGAAGCGCAGATGGACCGTTTTCTGATGAAGGTGCTGCTCGATTACCCCAGCGCCGAAAACGAAAGCCAGGTGCTGCGCCTGCTGCGCAACGAAGAGTTTGCCCAAGGTGCGAGCACCACGCCGGTGAAGAATTTCACCTTGCCGCAAGAGGTGATTTTTGCTGCGCGCAAGGAAGTCAGCGCGGTGCACGTTTCACCGGCCATCGACACTTACCTGATTGACCTGATCAACGCTACCCGCCACCCCGCCGACTACGACGAAGACCTCGCACGCTGGATCGCCATTGGTGCCAGTCCCCGTGGCGGCATTGGCCTGGACCGCTGCGCCCGTGCCGATGCGTGGCTGCAGGGGCAGGATTTCGTTTCGCCGGACAACGTCCGCGCCGTGGTCCATCCGGTGTTGCGCCATCGTTTGCAGCTGAGTTACGACGCCGTTGCCGATGGTGTCAGCGCCGATCAGGTGCTTGACCGGATTCTCGACAAAGTGGCGATTCCCGCATGAATGACGAAGGCTTGGTCTACGTCTCTCTGGCGCAATTGATGGCGCTGGAGTTCAAGGCCCGTGACCTGAGCTTTCTTGCCCGGCAGCCGCAGGGCAGCATCCTCGCCGGCAACCACGCCTCGCGGCTGCGCGGTCGCGGGCTGAATTTCGACGAGTTGCGCCGCTATCAACCGGGCGATGACCTGCGCCACCTCGACTGGCGCGCTTCGTTGCGTACCGGCAAACCGGTGGTGCGCACTTTCACCGAAGAACGCGACCGCCCGGCCCTGATCGTGGTCGACCAGCGCATGTCGATGTTCTTCGGCTCGCAGCGCAGCTTCAAATCGGCAGTCGCCGCTGAACTCGCCGCGCTGGCGGCGTGGATGGTTTTTCACGCCGGGGATCGGGTCGGCGGTCTGGTCTTCAACGACCAGCGTATCGACAGCATCGCGCCGTTGCGCAGTCGCAAGCGTGTTGAGGCACTGCTCAGCCGCGTGGTGCAGCAAAACCGCGCGCTGAATGCCGGTAATCCCGACGCCGAAGATGAGGACCAATTGGACAAGGCCTTGCAGCGCTGCCTCGGTGTGGCCGGGCACGACCACTTGATCTGCATCGTCAGCGACTTTGCCGGTGCCGGTGAACGCACCTTGCAATTGATGCGGCAGCTGTCAGCGCACAACGATGTGATTGCCTTGCAGGTCTATGATCCGCTGGCGCTGAAACTGCCGAACAACGGTCGCCTGCTGGTCACCCAGGGCGAGTTGCAGGTCGAACTGGCGATCGAGAAACGTAACGTGCATCAGCCGCTGGGGGATTTTCTCAGCGGGCGGCTCAAGGACGTCGCCAGCCTGCTGCGCCGCAGTCAGGTGCCGCTGATGATGATCAGCACCGCCGAGGACGCCCATGGGCAACTGCGCGCCGAACTGGGCAAAAGCGCCGGGGGCGCGCGATGAACCCGAATATCCCCAGCATCGATCAGCTCAAGGAGTTGGCCCTGCCCGCGCCCGTCAGCTATGCGCCGCAAACGTGGGGCTGGTGGCTGTTGCTGGCGGTGCTGATACTCGCCGCGCTGTTGCTCGGCCTGCGCAGATACTGGCAATGGCGCCGCGACCGCTATCGCCGTGAAGCCCTTGCCCGACTGGCACAGTTGCGCAGCCGCAGTGACGACCTCAACGCCCTGCGCGAATTGCCTGAGCTGCTCAAACGCACGGCCCTGTCCATGCCCACTCGATCGCGGCGCTGGAATGCATTCCCTGTGGGAGCGAGCCTGCTCGCGAAGACGTCAGCGCATGCAATACCTCGATCCACTGACACGGCGCTTTCGCCAGCAGGCTCGCTCCCACAAGGGCCGGCGGCGCTTGGCAGAGATGACTGGCAGGAGTTTCTGCAACGGCATTGCAAAAACAGAATGCCCGCCGACTTCAGCACGCAACTGGCCCAACTTGCCTACGCGCCGGACCCCGTATTGCGCGCCCTCCCCGCAGCGCAACGGCAAATGCTCTTCGACAGCTGCCAATACTGGGTGGAGCATCACCATGTGGCAGCTTGATTACCCCTGGCTGTTACTCCTGCTGCCGCTGCCGTGGCTGGCTTACCGCTTTTTGCCCGCTTACAACGAAGCCCGCAGTGCCGTGCGCGTACCGTTTTTCGGCGCGATGAGCCGCGCGGTCGGCGAAGCGCCAGGCACTGCGGGCAGTCGGCGCAATCGCTGGCAACTGCTGCTCAATGTGCTGGTGTGGGCGCTGATTCTGCTGGCCGTGTCGCGTCCGGTGTATGTCGAAAAGCCGATCGAACGCCAGCAACCGGTGCGCGACCTGATGCTCGCCATCGACCTTTCGCAGTCGATGGAAACCGAGGATTTCACTAACGCCCAAGGCGAAAAAATCAATCGCCTGGCGGCGGTCAAAGGCGTGGTGCAAGGCTTCATCGACAAACGCAAGGACGACCGCATCGGCCTGATCGTGTTTGGCAGCGGTGCCTATCCACAGGCCCCGCTAACCCTCGATCACGCCAGCCTGTCGTTGTTGCTGGCGGATACCGGGATCGGCATGGCCGGCCCCAACACGGCGATCGGCGATGCAATCGGGCTCAGCCTGAAATTGCTCGACAAGGCCCATGAGCAGGAAAAAGTCCTGATTCTGCTGACCGATGGCAATGACACCAGCAGCGCGATCACCCCGGATCACGCCGCCGAAATGGCGGCCAACAAAGGCGTGGTCATTCATACCATCGGCATCGGCGACCCCGACGCTTCCGGCGAAGCGAAGGTCAATCTGCAAGGCCTCGAACAGATCGCCAATACCACCGGCGGCCGCTTCTTCCGCGCCGAAGACCGCGCGGCACTGGATCAGGTCTACACCACCCTCGACCAGCTCACCCCGCATCAGGTGAAAACCCTCAGCCATCAACCGCAGCGGGAACTGTTCTACTGGCCGCTGGGTGCAGCATTGCTGTTGTTGGCGCTGTATCAGCTCGGCGCCCTTTTACGCCCGAACCTGACGGTTGCGCGGCAGCGGCAGGAGGCCTGAAATGGAGATCAACCTGAGCGATTTCCACTTTCTGCGCCCGCTGTGGCTGTTGCTTGCGCTGTTCGGCGCAATGCTGCCACTGATCTGGCGTCGCAGCCGCGACCTGCAAAAGCGCCTGCGCGGCAATATCGCCGAACACTTGCTGCCGCACTTGTTGATCACCCCGCAGGATCACCAGCGCTGGCGCCCGGTGCACCTGCTCTGTGCGCTGCTGATCCTCGGCGCACTCGCCGCGGCCGGGCCGACGTGGGAACAGGATCGCCCGGACTTTCTCGAGAACCGCGCACCACTGATCGTTGCCGTCGACCTTTCGCCGTCGATGGACGCCAACGACGTGCAGCCGACGCGGCTGGAGGCGGTCAAGCACAAGCTGCATGATCTGCTGCAACGTCGCGCCGCTGCGCGGACCGCACTGATCGCCTATGCCGGCAGCGCGCATCTGGTGTTGCCACCGACCGACGATCCGGCGCTGCTCGACAGTTTCATCCAGGCCCTGGGCACGGGCTTGATCGACAAACCCGGCAAGAACGTCGCCGCCGTGATCGATCAAGCGAAACGCTTGCTCAGCGCCGAGAACACCCCGGGCAGTCTGCTGCTGATGACTGATGGGGCCGATACCACGCAACTCGATGATCTGCAAAAACACCTCGACGGCAGTGCCTTGCAGGTTCTGGTTCTGGCGGTGGGCAGCGAAGACGCGGGCGTCATCACTACCGCCAGCGGCCAGCCGAAAATCGACAGCAGCGGACGACCAGTGCTCGGCAGTTTCGATCAAGCGGCCCTCAAGCAATTGGCCTCGGCCGTCGACGCGCCGCTCGGCAGCCTGACCCTCAATAACGATGACCTGGAGTGGATCGAGTTGCACGCACGGCAACACTTCCAGAGCGCCAGCGCCGAACAGCGCGAATTGCACTGGAAGGACGCCGGTTACTGGCTCTGCTGGCCGTTGCTGTTACTGGCGCTGTTCAGCGTACGCAAAGGCTGGAGCGTCAACTGGATGCCGGCGCTGTTTTTGGCCGTAGGGTTGGGCTGGCCTGCGGCGCCGGCGCAGGCCAACGCCCTCACCGATGCGTTTTTCACCCGCGACCAACAAGGCCGCTGGGCGTTTGAGCATGATCGTTTGCCCGAAGCCGCAGCGCTGTTCGTCGACCCGTACTGGAAAGGTATCGCGGCCTATCACGCTGCCGATTACGACTTGGCAATGGCGACCTTCGCCCGCCTGGACACGCCGCAGGCGTACTTCTACCTGGGCAACATTTACGTGCGCCGCTTCAAGTTCGATCAGGCGATTGCCGCCTACAGCCAGGCGTTGAAACTGCAGCCGCAATTTCCCGAAGCGACCGCCAATCTGGCCTTGGCTCAGGCACTGCTCAAGGACACCGAAAGCGCAGAGAAAAACGCTCCGCAAACCAAACCCGATGAAGTCAAATTCGACAAGGCACCCGGTAAAGGTCAGAGCAAAAAGGTCGAGACCCAGCAAGCGGCGTCCGACGCGCTGTGGCTGGAGAACCTGACCACCTCGCCGGCGAAGTTTCTAAGGCAGAAATTCAGTCTGCAGGATCAGCAGGGAGACCGGCCATGAACCTCCGGCACCTGAGCGCCGCCATCGCTGGCAAGCCAGCTCCCACAGGGAATTTCTGTGTAGTTGCAAACTTTGTGAAGATTGCTGTGATTTGTGGGAGCTGGCTTGCCAGCGATGGCGGCAGAACAATCAGCGCAAAACTCAGCGCCCTGCTGCTGACCAGCCTGCTCTCTCTGAATGTTTTTGCAGCCCCAGCGCAACTGAAGGTCGAGGCTCACCTCAACCCTAGCGAAGGCGCGATGGTCGGCGGGCTGGTTGAACTGCAACTCGACGTGCTCACCGACACCTGGTTCACCAGCGCCGCCACCCTGCCCGATCTGCAACTCGACGGTGCGCTGGTAATGCCGCCGAACGGCCAGGCGCAGCATCTGAACCAGACCATCGATGGCCAATCGTTCAATGGCTTGCGCTATAGCTATCTGATCACGCCCAACGTCGCGCGCAGTTTCGATATCCCGGCGCTGACCGTACGCGCCACACTGGGCCAGGCCACTGAAGAAATCAGCGCACAGAGCCAGCCGCTGAGTTTCAGCGCCGCCCAGCCGCCCGGTTTCGCGCCCGGGGAGACGCCTTTGGTCGCCAGTGGGTTGCGCTTGAAACAGATCGTTACCAATTCGGCCACGCCGCTGAAAGTCGGCGACAGCATCACCCGTGAGCTCACCCTGCAAGCCGATGGCGCGCTGGCGATGGCCCTGCCGATTCCGACCTTCCGTGATGTCGACGGATTGAGTCGCTACGCGAAGACGCCACAAGTCACTGCTCTGGATGACGGTCGCGGCAATATCCTCGGCGGCCAACGTGTCGACAGCGCCAGCTATCGCATCGACAGTGCCGGTACTTACACGCTGCCGGCGATCCGCGTGAAATGGTGGGACGCCTCTGCGAAGCAGATACGTAGCGCTGAGGTGCCGGCCGTGAGCTTCGAGGCCGCGGCCAACAACGCCTATAAACCGGTGTTTTCGCTCGCCGAAGACCTCAGGCAACTGCAACAGAATCACTTGCACTTCTCCAGCCGCTGGCTGCTCTGGCTGGCGCTGGCGGTCGGCCTCGCCGTCGGTGTGTACTTGCTGCGGCCCGTCGCCGTTCACGCCCATCAACGCTGGCTCGCACATAAACGGGCGAAGCAATTGGCCTGGCAGCATTCGCCCGCTTTCGCCTGGCAACAGATCGCCCCGCAACTGCAAGCCAGACCCGCGCAACTGACCGCGCTGTACCTGTGGCTGCGGCGTAGTCGTCTGGGCTTGAAACTCACGGGCGCCGGGCCACGTTTGCAGGGATTGTTACGCGGGCTTTACGGCCGTCAGTCTGCCGCCGATCAAACACTTGTTCAGCTTCGCCAATCGTTGTCTACGCTTCAAAGTCAGGTCGCCCGCCAACAGGCGAAACCCGCACCGGCCCTGCGCCCGCTCAACCCTGTGCATGAGAAGGATTTCACATGATCAACCCGTTGCTGCGTCGCCAACGTTTCGGTCTTGCCCTGCTGTTGACACTGGTTCTGCCCCTGCTGGCACAGGCGAATGAACCGCTGCCGTCGTGGAATGACGGCCCGGCCAAAAAGAGCATTATCGAGTTCGTCCAGGCCGTGACCGACCAGAGCAGCAAGGACTTCGTCAAACCGGCCGATCGCATCGCCGTGTTCGACAATGACGGTACCTTGTGGAGCGAGCAACCGGCGTACTTCGAATTGCTGTTTGCCTTCGACGAGGTCAAGCGCACCGCCGCACAACACCCGGAATGGAAAACCACACAGCCGTTCAAAGCGGTGCTGGAAAATGATCACAAGGCCCTCGCCGCGTCGGGCATGGAGGGTTTGCTGCAGATCGTCGGCGCCACTCACGGCGGCATGACCACCGAAGCCTTCGATGACTACGCGAAAACCTGGTTCAGCCAGGCACGCCACCCGAAAACCGGCAAGCCCTACACGGAAATGATCTTCCAGCCGATGCTGGAAATGCTCGACTACCTGCGCAGCCAGAACTTCAAGACCTACATCGTTTCCGGCGGCGATACCGGCTTCATGCGCGCCTTTGCCGAGAAGGTCTACGGCATCCCGCCGGAACAGGTGATCGGTACCACGTTCGTCACCTCTTATCAGTTCAAGGACGGCAAAGCGTCGATCGTGCGCACGCCGAAAGTCGCGCACAACGACGACGGGCCGGGCAAACCGGTCAGCATCGATGCGGTCATCGGTCGGCGGCCGATCCTCGCCTTTGGCAACTCCGACGGCGACCTGCAGATGCTGCAGTGGACTGCCGCCGGACCGGGCAAGCGCCTGATGGGGCTGGTGCATCACACCGATGCCAAGCGCGAGTGGGCTTATGACCGGCAATCGAATATCGGCCGACTCGACAAAGCCCTCGATGAAGCGAATTCACGTGGCTGGACGGTGGTGGACATGGCGTCGGAATGGCGCCGGATCTATCCGTTCGATCCGCCGGCAACCGAGCAGGTGCAATAAGAAAGCGTAATGCAGGAGAGCAGTAAACGTTTGTCGCAAAAAACGACCCCCGCGCAAAGGAGCAAGTCATATGACTCGCATACGCAAGTGGCTACCGAAACTCGCCCTGGTGGCAACCTCGGTGATGGCGCTGTCGGCAACCGCCACAGCGGCTGAAAAACCCAACATTCTCGTGATCTTCGGCGACGACATCGGCCAGACCAACATCAGTGCCTATTCCATGGGCGTGGTCGGATACAAGACGCCGAATATCGACCGTATCGCCAAAGAAGGCATGATCTTCACCGATTACTATGCCGAAAACAGTTGCACGGCCGGACGCTCGTCGTTCATCACCGGGCAGACACCGTTGCGGACCGGCTTGTCCAAGGTTGGCATGCCGGGGGTCCCGGTGGGCTTGCAGGCACGCGATGTGACCATTGCCCAAGCGTTGAAAGCCCAGGGCTATGCCACGGGTCAATTCGGCAAGAACCACTTGGGCGACAAAGACGAATATCTGCCGACCAATCATGGTTTCGACGAGTTTTTCGGCAACCTGTATCACCTCAACGCCGAAGAGGAGCCGGAGCGTCCGTACTGGCCCAAGGATGATGCCGAGTTCGTCAAGGCCGCCTCGCCTCGCGGCGTGATCCACAGTTTTGCCGACGGCAAGATTGAAGACACCGGCGCGCTGACCAAGAAACGCATGGAGACCATCGACGACGAAACCACTGCGGCAGCGCAAGCGTTCATCGAGAAACAGGCCAAGGCGGACAAACCGTTCTTTGTCTGGATGAACACCACACGCATGCATGCCTTCACTCACGTGCGCGAATCCATGCAAGGCCAAAGCGGCATGGTCGGCAACGAATATGCCGATGGCATGCTCGAGCATGACGGCGACGTCGGCAAGCTGCTCAAGACACTGGATGACTTGAAGCTGACCGAGAACACCATCGTTGTCTACACCACGGATAACGGCCCGAACCAATGGTCGTGGCCCGACGCTGCAACGACGCCGTTCCGCAACGAGAAAAACTCGAACTGGGAAGGCGCGTACCGTGTACCGGCGATGATTCGCTGGCCGGGCAAAGTCAAGGCAGGCGAAGTCTCCACGCAGATGTTCTCCGGTCTGGACTGGTTCCCGACACTGTTGGCCGCCGTGGGCGACACCGACATCAAGGACCGCTTGCTCAAGGGCGCCGACATCGGCGGCAAGAACTTCAAAGTGCACCTGGACGGCTATAACCAACTGGACTACCTGACGGGTAAAACCGACAAGAGCGCGCGCAAGGAGTTCTACTACTTCAACGATGACGGTGCGTTGGTCAGCATGCGTTTCAATGATTGGAAATTGGTGTTCTGTGAGCAGCGCGCGCCCGGCGGACTGCAGGTGTGGAGCGAACCGTTCACCTGCCTGCGTGTGCCGAAAATGTTCAACCTGCGCATGGACCCGTACGAACGCGCCGATGTCGTGTCTGACCAGTACTATGACTGGCTGACGAAAAACGACTATCTGATTTTCGACGGTACCCGCCGCGCGGCGAAGTTCCTGCAGACCTTCGTCGACTATCCACCTAGCCAGCGTCCGGCGAGCTTCAGCATCGACCAGATCCGCGAGGACGTGGATCGCCGTATCGAAGAAAAAATGAAGAAAGCCCAGTAACACCGCTGTACCGCCGCTCGCCTTCATCGGCGGGCGGCCCTGTTTTGAACAAGCGACCGGGTCGGTTTCGTTTGCTAGCAGGCTCGCTCCCAAAAGGTTTTCTGCGATCGATCCCACGCTCTGCGTGGTAACGCAGCCCGGGACGCTCGGCGTCCAATGCCGAAGCGGACGCGGAGCGTCCAGTGAGGCATTCCCACGCAGAGCGTGGGAACGATCAACATCAGCCAATCCATAACAAGGCTCACCGCATGTCCTCACGTATCGCCAGCAAGCCGTCGGCCATACCCGTTCCGCAAGCCGCGTCCACCATCTCAATGATCCCTGCCCTGCTGCTATGCATCTCCGGCGCGGCAGCGTTGGTCTATCAGGTGTTGTGGATCAAACAGCTGTCGCTGGTGGTCGGCGTCGAGGTCTATGCAATCACCACCGGCATCAGCGCGTTTTTCGCCGGGCTCGCGCTCGGCGGCTGGCTATTCGGGCGCTGGGCCGATCGCTTGCAACAGCCGGTTCTGCTGTATGCCGGGCTGGAAGTACTGGTGGCGATACTCGGCGTTGGCGCGACAGTGGCCATGAGTCTGGCGGGCAGTGCGTTTGCCTGGTTGCAAGGTCATGTCGGCGTGCTTGCGTGGTTGCTGCCGTTTGCGCTGGTGGGCATTCCGGCGGTGTTGATGGGCGGGACGCTGCCGGTGCTGGTGCGCTCACTGGCGGCTGAGCCGGGCAAGGCCGGCGGTCAGTTGTATGCGGCGAATACGCTGGGCGCGATCGTCGGCACTTTGCTCGCCGCGTTCGTACTGATCGCCAGCCTCGGCGTGCGCGGCAGTGCGCTGTTCGCCGCGATGCTCAATCTGCTCGCCGCGGCCGGTGCGCTGTGGTTGCAGCGCCAGCAGCCAGTGGCGCTGGCCGCGCCGGTCAAACACGGCAACGCCAAAGCACCCGACCGCACTGCGCTGTGGCTCTACGCAGTCGCCGGGGGCGTGGCGTTGGGCTATGAGGTGGTCTGGTCACAATCGATCGTGCAATTCATGAGCACGCGCACCTATGCGTTTGCTGTGGTGCTGGCGACTTACCTGACCGGGCTGTTTATCGGCAGCGCCCTGCTCGCCCGTCGCGTCGAGCGCATTCGCGACCCATGGGGCGTATTCGGCTTGTTGATTGCCGGTGCAGGTCTGATTGCGCTGCTGGAGATCGCCGTGCTCGGCCGCTGGCTGGTGCTCGCGCAGAGCCATGCGGAAACCTGGCTGCTGAGTCTGGGCGTCAGCGAGCTGGCCGGTATGAGTGCGCGCTTTGCCGTGGCGGCGCTGAGCATCGTGTTTGTGCCGACCCTGCTGCTCGGCGCGGCGTTTCCTCTGGCGCTGCGCCTGAGTGTCGGCAGCGAACGTGTGGGCCGCGATGTCGGCGCCGTTGTCGCGTTCAACACCCTGGGCGGGATCATCGGTGTGATGCTTTGCGGCTTCGTATTGATTCCCTTGCTGGGACTTGTGCGCACCCTCGGTCTACTGGCGCTCGTCGCAGCGACAATCGGTTATCTGGCGGTGCGCAAGGGCCATGGCGTGGCGAAAGGTCGGCGCCAGGCCGTGGTCGCACTAGGTCTGGTTTGCGTTGCAGTGGCGGTACTGACGCCCGTCGACAAACTGGCCAGCCTGTTGCCCGGCGCACGCAACGGCACGCTGGCCTTCTACGAGGAAGGACGCGGCGGCACGGTCGCGGTGGTCACTCAGGGACGTGGCGAAAACAGCTTCCACCGTTTGTACATCCAGGGCGTGTCGAACACCGGCGATGCCATGCCGTCGCTGCGCTACATGCGCATTCAGGCGCTGCTGCCGCTGCTGATCCACAACGGTGAACCGCGCTCGACCCTGGTGATCGGCTTCGGCACCGGCATCACCGCAGGCGCCATGCTGCGCTATCCGGGGCTGGAACATCGCGTGGTTGCCGAATTGCTGCCATCGGTGGTGAAAGCGGCGCCCCTGTTCAAGGGCAACTTCAATGCCGCCAGCGATCCCGGCGTCGACGTTCGCCTGCGCGACGGTCGCCAGGAACTGCTGCGCAGTGCACAGACCTACGACGTGATCACCCTGGAACCGCCACCGCCCTCCGCTGCCGGCGTTGTCAATTTGTATTCGCGGGACTTCTACCAGCTGGCCGCCAGTCGCTTGCAGGATCAGGGCATCGTTGCGCAGTGGCTGCCGCTGCCGACGCAGAATATCGACGACTCGCGCTCACTGGTGCGCAGCTTCCTCGACGTGTTCCCGCATGCCTCGCTGTGGACCAGCGAGTTTCACGAAATGCTGCTGGTTGGCTCAATGAAACCGATGCAACTGGACGCCGCGAAAATCACCGCGCGCTTCCAACAGGACAGCGTACGCAACACCTTGCAGGACGTCGGCATCGGCTCGGCGGCGGCGCTGCTGGCCACCTGGGTCACCGATCGCACCGGCCTGGAGCGCTTCGCCGCCGATGCACCGGCAGTGACTGATGATCAGCCGCGCATCGAATACGCGCCGTGGGTACGCAGCAAGGAAATCACCCGCGTGCTACCGGCGCTGCTTGACTTGTATCAGCCACCTACACTGGTCAATGCCGATGCCGGGTTCAGTGAACGCATGGAAACGCATCGGCAGCGGTTGATGCAGTTTTATCGGGCAAGCCTGCACGCCTACGACGGCGATCGGGACGCCTGGGGGCGGGATATCCGGGAAGTGATGCAAGGGGATCGGGCGAACCCATATTTTCGCTGGTTTGTCGGGCAGTAAGGCGGGGACTGACAGGATGCCTTCGCGAGCAGGCTCGCTCCCACAGAAAAGCAGAGCAGCGCAGCTGCCCGCGGCGAAGCCGCCCCACTCAACAATGAGCGTTAGCTCGAGTGCTTTTGATCTTGATCCACCGGCGACGTCGGAAGGCTGAGCGGAGGGATTGATCCGG
>NZ_RCNZ01000018.1:0-2643 GCF_004307525.1 Pseudomonas sp. Sample_21
GGTCGCCCAGGCTGACCAGAGACAGGTTGCCGCCGCTCTTGATTTCGCTGCCGACCTGGGTGGGGAAACGGGGATAGACCACGTTTTGGAGTGCCTTCTAAACGTGGTCTGTCCCCATTTACCCCGGCGGTGCTGGCGATGACGTTGATGTCGCGACCGGCATCGAGCCTCAGGTCGCCGCCGCCTTTTACGCTTGACTCCAATTGAAAGGTCTGTCCCCATTTATCCCGTCAGTGCACGTTAATCAGATTCGGCGTTATGAGGCAGGGACGGCGCAACCAACCTTAGAAGCCCTAATTCGGCTTGCTCAGGCTCTGCACGTCAGTTTGGATGATTTGGTATTCGCTGAAGGAGAACGCGGGCCGTCCGACGACTTGCGCCTCCGCTTTGAGGCCGTCAGCCATATGCCCGAAGCCGAGAAATCAGTGATCAAGGCACTGCTCGACGGGATGATTCTTAAGTACCAGGCATCAAAAGTCATGGGGGCGGATAACAGCAGCCGACCACCCAATGCGTAATCAAAAAAAAGGGCCGATCTGAAAGAGTAAACCGGCCCCCCATACTTCGCTGCTGCGTATAGCCAAAGCTATACGTCATACGTCAGTGTTTATCGGGTGAAACCTGCATTTCGTATTACAAGTGTGTAGCAGCACCTAGAAGACATAAACCGGACAACCATATAGAAAATATCCACCTCGCAAGAGCTGCGTGTTGTGTATTGAGATTTTGCTCCTGTTAAGGGGCGAAAAATCATGCTCAAAAAAGGGCGTATTGAGCAGCTAGACCGTAGGTCGTCAGGGTGGGTGCAAAAGGGATGCAACTTAACTGCAGAACGGATGCAAATAGGATGCAAGAAGGCGGCAAAACGGATGCAGATAGGGTGCAAAAACACCGGCGCAAGGCCGGTGTCGAAAGTGTCAGATCAAGTTGAAACTTCTACAACTCACCAAACCTCATGGGTCTCGGCTCTGTAATTATTTTCAATACGCTCAACAAGCAATGGTGCACTGATAATTCCTCTTGTGGAATGCTTCAGCTCTTCCGAGCTAATCTCCCTCTCCAGCCGAAGTGCTTCGCTTCCATTCCATAGCCAAATAGAGCCTCCCGGCCCGCCATTCCTGGAACGGAACGTAGGAAACACTTGTAACCTTTCGGGAACCGGAACATTTGCCACAACGGATAGAAGGCCTTGATTTACCGCACTTTGAACAACAAAAAATGCGGAAAATTGTGGTTCACCATCAACAACAACCGAAAAATCTTTTGGTTTCTCATTATGAAATCCGGGGAAAATACGTATTAAAAAACCAAATTCCGGATGTTTATGAGTAACTTGCGCATATGCGACACCCTGCGAGGTTAACACCTGCAAAATGTCGCCCAGCTTCACCTTCTTAGCCATTTAAAATCCTTCATATCCAGCTTTTTTTAGCAGCTCGGCGCCGCGTATCAAACCCTGCTCATACTTAGTCGGGTTTTTGACAGACGATATAGAGTTAATCTTATTGATTAACGTGCCGCCATCTTTACCAAGGCCATGGTAGTCGATCAGTGTTTGCTCGACTGCCCGTGCGTCAGCACGTGAAAGGTTCTGTAAACCCTCTATTCTGTCAATTGTGATGCCTTTTTCTCTGAGGTGAGCTTGACCGCGCTTAACTATATCGTCGGTTATTCCAACATAACGAGTCACGCCATCAACAACACAGTTATAAACACAGGTCTTTCCGCCTATAGAGGCAACTTCACCTGCGCCTTTTGAATCAACCCACTTTCCTTCAACCCACTCGACAGCTTTCCCACCAATGTGAGCAGTCAAGAGTCCGGTAACAGCGTCAAAAGCCATACCACCCAATTCCTGGGCGGAGGCAGTCGCTACTTTATCAAATTCTTTTTCCAGCGTATGCGACGGGATCGGACTGGTTATCCAATCCTTAAACCCCAGAGCTAGCCCGCCAATACCGTTTGCGATTGCACCAATCGTGTCAAAAGGTGATGAGACGGCATTCCAGAAGGATTCCGCTGTTTTGACTGCTCCACCTGGCCATGCAGCAACTATTCCACGAACGCTAGTACCCCCTTCTCTGGCCAGAAATCCCGGATCCAGCGAAGGAGGGTAAACAGTCGTAAGCTCTTTTGGGTCAATGCCTGCAAAATAATTGGCCTTGGCGGCATTGTATTGCTCAAGCGTCCATCCTTCTTGTAGTGCTTGTAGCTGAATCTTGCGCCCGAACTCCTCCATATCACGTTGTCTTTCGGCATCCAATGCCGCTGTTGCCCGGGTGATATTGTCCCGGCACCCTTGAGCGCCCTCTCCCGAACCACAAGCTGCTCGAGCTCTGTCCGCCGCGACAACGTCTCTATGTAACAGCCAGTTGTACTGAGTGGCATTCTTCGCAATATTTGCACCCTGCTGCAGATCACCATCCACCGCTGCGGCAGCAACGAGCCCGGTTAGCTGCGACATCATCAAGTGCAACTGATCATTGCCACCAGCGAACTTCACAAGGACATTCATCGCCGCTTCGTTCAACCCGGCAGCCGCCGCACCAGTAGCAAAATCCCCACCCATCGCCTCGGAAAGCAAGCCCCCCATCAGCGCATGCGCGACAACTTTTACTACGCCACCTTCCGGGAACTTGATCG
>NZ_RCNZ01000058.1:0-37076 GCF_004307525.1 Pseudomonas sp. Sample_21
GCGCGGCGTCCATCAGGTCGCGCAGGTTGATCGCTTGCAGGTTGTTGGTGATCGCGCGGTACATGAACGGCAGCGCCACGGTGAAGTAGCAGCCGATCAGAATCCACGGTGTGCCGACCATCGCCATCGGCCCGGAACCGTAGAGCTGCAGCAGCCCCACCGAGGACACCACCGGCGGTACCGCGAAGGGCAGCAGGATGAGGATGTTCATCAGCGCATCGAGTTTCGGAAAGTAGTAATGCACGACGAACAGCAGCGGCAGGATCAGCAGCACCGACAGCACCAGCGCGCCGACACAGACAATCAGCGACTGACCGAATGCATGTAGAAAGCGCGGATCGCTCCACAGCTGGATGTACCACTTGAAGGTGAAGCCGCTCGGCAGAATCGTTGCCGACCAACTGCTGGCGATCGAATAGACCAGCGTGCCCAGCAGCGGCAACAGCAGAATGGCGAACAGCAGATAGACCACGACGCGGTGGTAGAGGCCGGCCGGGCCGGATTCAGCGCGAGACATGGTAGCTCCTCTTCAACAGCAGTTGATGCACGACGGTGACGATGGTCATCAGCGCCACGAGCACCACGGCCAGGGCGCTGGCCAGGTTCGGATCAAGGGAAATGTCGCCGGAGACCATCGCCGCAATACGGATCGGCAGAACGTTGAAGTTGCCGGTGGTCAGCGCATAAACCGTAGCGTAGGCGCCGAGGGCGTTGGCCAGCAGGATCACGAACGTGCCGAGCAACGCCGGGGTCAACACCGGCAGGCCGATGTGCCGCCAGAACTGCCAGCCGTTGGCGCCGAGCAGTGCGGCGGACTCGCGCCAGTCTTCACGCAGGGCGTCGAAAGCCGGGTAGAGCAGGAGCACGCCAAGGGGAATCTGGAAGTAGGTGTAGAGGATGATCAGGCCGGTTTTCGAATACAGGTTGAAGTCCTGAATGATCCCCGACTGCTTGAGCATGATGGTGATGCTGCCGTTGAAACCGAGCAGGATGATGAAGGCGAACGCCAGCGGCACGCCGGCAAAATTGCTGGTCATGTTGGCGAAGGCATTCACGAAGTTGCGCAGCTTCGAATCGACGCGGCGTAGTGAATATGCACCCAGCACGGCGATGATGATGCCGAATACGCTCGACCAGAAACTGATCTCCAGGCTGTACTGGATCGCCTGCCGATAGAACTTCGAACCGAAGATCTTGCTGAAGTTGGCCAGGCCCCAGCCGGACTCTTCCGATTGCAGGCTGTTGATCATCACCCAGACCAGCGGGGCAATTTCGAAGACGATGAAGAACAGCGCGAAGGGCACCAGGCACAGCGCCGCGAGCCATTTGCCGCGATTCATGGCATTCACTTGAGCAGCTCCCGGCACACAGGTTTGTCGTGGGGTACGCCGAGCAGTTCGCAAATTGTGCCGCAGAGCTCGGTCTGCGTCGGCGTGGCGTCAGGGTTGAGGCTGAACGCATTGCCGAGAACGAACAGCGGCACCTGACGTTCTTCCGCCAGCAGGCCGTTGTGCGAACGATCGTTGTTCATGCCGTGGTCGGCGGTCACCAATACCTGATAACCAGCGTCGAGCCAGCTCTGCAGATAGTCGGCGAGGGTGACGTCAGCCGAGCGCGCGCTGTTGCGGTATTGAGAGCTGTCGAGGCCGTGCTTGTGCCCGGCGTCGTCGATGTTCATCGGGTGGATCAGGAGGAAATCCGGCGCGTGGCGCAGGCGCAGGCTTTCGGCGTCGGCGAACAGGTGCGAATCCGGATAATGATCGTTCCAGTAGAAGTGGCCGTACTGGATCGGCAGCGTCGGATCGTTGGTGTGGCGGTCGCGCGCCGCCACGAACGGTGAGCGGTTATATAACTCGCTGACCCAGTGATACGCCGCAGCGGCGGTTTTCAACCCGGCATCGCGGGCGTAGTGATAGATGCTGCGCTGGTTGGACAAGCGCGAGACATTGTTGTGGACGATGCCGCTGTCGATCGGCGGCACGCCGGTGAGAATACATTCGTAAAGCGGTCGGGACAGGGCCGGCAGTTCGCACTCCAGTTGATAGAGCGCCGCGCGTCCTGCGCCAACATAAGCCTGCAGATGCCCCATGGCGTGACACGCAACCTCGTAGTTGAGGCCGTCGAGCACGACAAGGATGACGTTGTGCTTCATAGGGGCAAGAACTCCGCGAAATTCAGATATTCCGAAATCAACTCAATCCCTTGTGGGAGCGAGCTTGCTCGCGAAGGCGTCAGATCAGCCAACATCAATGTTGAATGAATAACCGCATTCGCGAGCAAGCTCGCTCCCACAGGGATCTTTGTCGGATCAAGCAGTGGGTCAAGCCATCACTTCATTTCTACGATGACTTCTTCGTTCCACTGCTGTGGCAGGGCTTTGGAAGTCTTTTCCCACGCCTCGGCGTCCTTGACCGGCGTGACCTTCTTGTACTGCTCGTTTGGCAGCAGTTTGGCTTTCACGTCTTCCGGCAGTTGCAGGTGTTCGGCGCGGATCGGCCGGGCGTTGCCGCGGGCGAGGTTGGTCTGGCCGGCGTCGCTGAAGATGTATTCGCGGGTCAGCTTGGCGGCGTTGGGGTTTTTCGCGTACTTGTTGATGATCGTGGTGTAGCCGGAAATCACCGAGCCGTCCGATGGAATCAGCACTACGTAATCATCCGGGTTGGCCATCTTGGCCTTGTAGCTCAGACCATTGAAGTCCCAGACCACGCCGACTTCGATCTCGCCTTTTTCCATGGTGGCGATGGTCGGGTTGGCCATCGACAGACGACCCTGTTTGGCTAGATCGGCGAACAACAGCAGGGCGGGCTTGATGTTTTTCTCGTCACCGCCATTGGCCAGTGCGGCAGCGAGGACACCGTTGGCAGCCTGGGCGGCGGTGCTTACATCGCCGATGGAGACTTTGTATTTACCGGTTTTCAGGTCAGCCCATTTGGTCGGTACGTCGGAGCCGTGCAGCAGCTTCTTGTTGACGATGAAGGCGATGGTGCCGGTGTATGCCAGTGCCCAGTTGCCGTCCTTGTCCTTGGCCCAGTCCGGAACTTGATCCCAGGTGCTTGGCTTGTAGGGTTGCACCACGCCTTGCTTGACCGCGATCGGGCCGAAGGCAGCACCGACGTCGCCGATATCGGCGGTGGCATTGTCTTTTTCAGCAGCGAACTTGGCGATTTCCTGGGCCGAGCTCATGTCGGTGTCGATGTGTTTCAGGCCGTATTTCTTGGCCAGATCTTCCCAGGTGCCTTTCCAGTTGGCCCAGTCATCGGGCATGCCGACGCTGTTCACGGCGCCTTCCGCCTTCGCAGCGGCTTCGAGGGTTTTCAGATCGGTGTCGGCCGCCATGGCGGCGGTGCACATAGCGATGGTCGAGCCTAACAGTGTTGCCAGGAAAAGCTGTTTCATTCAGAAGCTCCTTGGTCGTGTTCAACGCTGCGATTACGGTTAGTGTTGGTCTAGGTCAGCAATACCTGAGCCAATTTAGGTCGGCTGGATGACATTTTGATGTCGATGGCCTCGTGGCTGATCTTTTATCAACCATTGTCAGGAAGGTGCCAGATCAGCGTAGACCATGCTCAAAAGCCCGTGGAGCAGGGGACTTGGCCGATGTATTGCAAGCCGTGAAAGCGACCGTTCGGTAGTTTTGTCATCTGTCGGTCATCTGCACTGCCTAGGCTTGCAACATACGAAGGCGCTTTGATCGGCGTTCGGATTTGCCCCGAAACAGTGCTGGTCTAGTCCAGATAGGTAACGTTGATGCGCGATGAGGCAACGAAAGCGGTGACAGCGATTGGCCAGGTGCTGCAGGAGCAAATCGATCACGGTTTGCTGGCGGCCGGGAGCAAGTTGCCCGCTGAACGCAAGCTCAGCGAGTTGTTCGGGACGACGCGGATCACTGTGCGGGAAGCGCTGTTGCAGCTTGAGGCGCAGGGGCAGATTTACCGTGAGGAGCGGCGCGGCTGGTTCGTGTCGCCGCCGCGTCTGGCGTACAACCTCATGCAGCGCAGTCACTTTCACGCCATGGTCAGTGCGCAGGGGCGCGAACCTTCGACCGAGGTGATTTCGGCGCGGTTGCAGCCGGCTTCGGCGGCGGTGTGTGCGTGGTTGCAGTTGCCGGCGTTGTCGAGCGTGATCCAGATTTGCCGCTCGCGGCGCATTGATGGACGGCTGGTGTTGTATGTGGAGCACTATCTGAATCCGCAGTTTTTTCCGGGGATCCTCGAGTTTGATTTGAATCAGTCGATTACCGAGTTGTATGCGCGGCATTTCGATTTGCATTATGGGCGGGTGCGGTTTGAGATTGTGCCTACGTCTTTATCTGTCGATGCGGCGGCGGCTTTACGGGTGTCGGTGGGCAGTCCGGGACTGAGGATTGCTCGGGTCAATTATGATCAGCATGGGCGGTTGATTGATTGTGATCTGGAGTTTTGGCGGCATGATGCGATTCACGTAGGGGTTGATGTGGTTTGATCTTCTGGTCGCTGCGCTCCCACAGTCCCCCCCTTCTCTACTTGCCCACCGCCGCATTCCCATACAAATAATCCGTCGCCAACGACGCCAATGTTCTCACCCCAACCACCAGCGCCGACTCATCCACAAAGAACCCCGGATTGTGATTCGGCGCGGCTTTGCTCATGTCCTGGTTCCTCGGGGTCACTCCAAGAAACACAAACATTCCCGGCGCTTCCTTGGCGAAGAACGAGAAATCTTCCGCCCCACCCACCAGCGGTCCCTGCACCACATCATCCTTGGCGGCCCACTTCAACGTCGGCAGCATTTTCTCGGTCAATGCCGGGTGGTTGATGGTCGGGTCGTATTTTTCGATGATGGTGACGTCGGCTTTAGCGCCGCCGCTTTCGGCGATTTTCTCGATGGTCTGGCGTACGTCGCTGTGCAGTTTCTGGCGGATGCCGTAGTCATAGGAGCGGATCGTGCCGGTCATGTCGAGCGATTCGGGGATGATGTTGTAGCGGGTGCCGCCGTTGATGGTGCCGATGCTGACCACCGACGGGTAAGAGGAAATGTCGGTGCGGCGGCTGACCACGGTTTGCAGGCCGACGATGGTTTGTGCGCCGACGGTGATTGGGTCGATGCCATCCCAGGGGCGGCCGGCGTGGGTTTGTTTGCCGTGGATCTTGATGCGCAGGTCGTCGGAGCTGGCCAGGGTCGGGCCGGGGCGGTAGGCGATCTGGCCGGCGGGGACGCCCGCCCAGACGTGCAGCCCGAACACCGCGTCTGGTTTCGGCGATTTCATTACGCCTTCCTCGACCATCATCTTCGCGCCCCAGGTGTTTTTGCCGTCGGGAATGAAGTCGCTCGGGCCTTCTTCGGCGGGCTGGAAGTAGAAGACGACGGTGCCGGGCAGGGTGTCGCGCATGCCCGTCAGAATTTTCGCTGCGCTGAGCAGGATCGCGGTGTGGGCGTCGTGGCCGCAGGCGTGCATGACGTCGACTTCCTTGTCGAGATACGTGCCTTTCGCTTTTGAAGCGAACGGCAAGTCGGAGGCTTCCTTGACCGGCAGCGCGTCCATGTCGGCGCGCAGGGCCACGGTCGGGCCGGGCAGGGCGCCTTTCAGCACGGCTACTACGCCGGTGCGGGCGACGCCGGTTTTCACTTCCAGGCCCATGGCTTGCAGCTGTTTGGCGACCAGTTCAGCGGTGCGTTTTTCAGTGTTGCCAAGTTCTGGATGAGCGTGAAGGTCGCGGCGGGTTTCCAGCAGCTCCGGTTCGAGCTTCTGCGCCTGCTCGGCGATGCGCGTGCGGGCGCTGTCCATCGTCGCGGCGCTGGCATGGCTGGCGACCAGGGCGAGCAAAAGGGTCTGGGCAATGCGCGTCAGTTGCATGGGCTTCTCCTTGATTATTGTTGTGGGCTTCCTTGCCTGTGACTGCAACCGTGCGCCTGAGTGCTATTCCTTCGGTTGACCGCCGCCGGCAGTAATCACCTGCACACTCATCCGCGGCGTCGCCAGATCCAGGCCCGCCTCATCCAGTTGCCTTTTCAGCGACAAATTGAACGCCCGGGAAACCTCCCACTGTTTGATCGGCGCAGTCTTGAACCGTGCGCGGAGGATCGCGCTGCCGGACTCGAAACTTTCCACGCCCTGAATCTCCAGCGGCGACCAGATATTGCGGCGTTGCAGCGGATCGCTGCGCATCTTTTGGCCGACGTCGCGCATCAGTTTGATCGCGTCGTCGATTTCCATGTTGTACGGCACGGCGACGCGGAAGATGGCGTAGCCGAATTCCCGCGAGTAGTTCTTGATGCTTTTGATCTCGCTGAACGGGATGGTGTGGACGATGCCGTCGATGTCGCGCAGGCGCACGGTGCGGATGGTCAGGCCTTCGACGGTGCCGAGGTGGCCACCGACGTCGACGTAGTCGTCGATGGCCAGCGAGTCTTCGATGATGATGAACAGGCCGGTGATCAGGTCAGCGACGAGCGACTGCGCACCGAAGCCGATGGCCAGACCGATCACACCGGCACCGGCCAGCAGCGGTGTGACGTTCATGCCCATATTCGCCAACGCGACGATCAGCGCGATGATGAAAATCGCCACGAACAGCACGTTGCGGATCAGCGGCATCATCGTCTGCGCCCGTGCATTCGCCAGGCCTTTGCGCGAGCGGGTGAGGGCGTGGTGCACGGCGGTGTCGGCGAGGATCCAGATCAGCCAGGAGAAAATCAGCGTGCCGATCAGGCTGAACAGTTTGACGCTGATATCATGGCCATCGCCTTCGGCGAACGCGATCAGCGAATGGCCCCAGACGCGCAGGCCCAATTCGATGAAGATCAGCCACACCAGCAAATGCGTCAGGGTATAGAAGAAGTTTTTCAGTCGCTCCGAATACAGCGCATGGCGTTTCGGCCCGCGTTGCGGTTTCAGCGAATGGCGGCGCACCAGGCCGTTGATGACCATGCACAACACCAGCAGCACTGTGCAGATCAGCGACTGGCGCAGGGCGGTGCTGGTGTCGCCGGCGGAGACGAAGGTGGCGAACAGCGAGATGCCGACCAGCACCAATGCCGGCACGTACCAGAAGGTGCCGAGGATTTCGATGGTGTCGCTGAGGGCGCGGCGGGTCAGCCGCCGCGACAGCGGTTGATTGCGGATCAGGTGTGCGATCGGTCGGCGGAATCGCAGAATGAACAGGCCGGTCGACAGCGCCGCGAGCACATTGGCAGTGGTCGCGGCGGTGTGCGCCAGATGCACGCCCAGGCTCTCGACCAGACGTGGATCGCTAAGCGCTTCACCAAACGCGGCGAAGCTGCCGATCAGCCACAGCGGCCGAAACGCCTGATGACGCAGGATGTACAGCGCGCGATGACGGTGCGGGCCGTCGAGCAGGGAGAAGGCGATCACACAGATCGCCGAGAAACAGGTGCCGACCACCAAGGCATACGCCAGCACCATCGCCAGGCTTTTGCCCAGTGATGACGGCAGCACGTAGCTCATGTACACCGTGATCACCAACGCGATCAGCCACGGCCCGAGCTTGCGCAGGGCAAAGCGCAGCATGTCGAGGGCCTTGGGGTGTTGCGGCAGTTCTTCGGTGAGGCCGAAGCGCAGACGCACGCGGTGACCGAGCCAGATCAGCGCGGCGGCGAGCAGGCTCCAGACCATCAGGATCACTGCGAAACCGAAGATGATCGGCAGCCATTCATTGGCCGGCAGCAGCTTGCTGGTCAGTTCGTCCTTGGCCAGATCGAATTCGTTGGACCAGCGGGTAATCGGGCTGTCGGCGCCGGAAAACTGTTTTTCGAAGTTGGCGAGGGTGCCGCCGATCAGGCCCAGCACGCCTTCTTCCGGGGTGGCCTGCGCTTTTTTCGTGGCGTCGCGCAGCTTCTTCAGATCACTGAGCAGCTGCGCGCGTTGCTTGTCGTTTTCCAGCGACTTGATCACTTCGTCCAGCGACTGGCCGAGGGGTTCCACGGCTTCAGGCTGCGGTTTTGAAGTGTTGAGCAGGCCGGGCAGACCGACTGCCTGGGCGGGCGCCAGCGGCAGCAGCGTCATCAGGCAGACAAGCAGCAGACCGGGCAAAGCAAAAAGACGAGCAAACACCAGAAGACAACCTCGCGATAGGCGGATGCGCTGGAGTGTACGAGGCCCCTTGGCGCAATGCGAGCCGGGCGCGGTCATTCGTTGAGTTTGGCGAGGATCTTGTAGACCACCGTGGCGAGGATCATCAGCATGCCGATCCACATGGCGAAAACCCCGGCGTTCTTGTCGCGGAAGTTGAAGCCGATGGCCAGCAGGATCATTCCGCTGAGGATGGGAATGAGCATGGCGTGGAAGGAGGACATCGAGATCATGAAGACTGCCTTGTCTGTAGAGGATTCTTGCAGTCTAGGCGGGTTTTCGAGGCAGGGTGTGATGTGGCTCAGGAATGCATCAGGCCGAGAGGATTCTGCTGTCTGCACAGGCGCTTTCGCGAGCAGGCTCGCTCCCACAGGTTGATTGGCATTCCAAGGGGAGATGACTGGCTCCCACAATGAAATGCAGTTCAATTGTGGGAGCGAGCCTGCTCGCGAAGCTTGTCAGCCGTTACGGCAATTCACGGCTGGCATAAAACGCGCTGAGCACTTTGACCAGATGCGCCAGGTCATGGCTGCCGCACAGTTCGCGAATCGAGTGCATGGCAAAGGTCGGCAGGCCAATGTCGACGGTGCGCACACCCAGATGGCTGGCGGTGATCGGGCCAATGGTCGAACCGCAGCCCATGTCGCTGCGCACCACGAAGCTTTGCACCGGGACTTCTTCGGCCATGCACAGATGGCGGAAGAAGCCGGCGGTTTCGCTGTTGGTGGCGTAGCGCTGGTTGCTGTTGACCTTGATTACCGGGCCGGCGTTGAGTTTCGGGCCGTGGTTGGCATCGTGCTTGTCCGCGTAGTTGGGATGCACGCCGTGGGCGTTGTCGGCCGACACCAACAGGGATTTCTGGATGGTGCGGACTAACTCGTCACCTTCCGGCAACAGGCGGCGCAGGGTCTGTTCGAGCATCGGGCCGTCGGCACCGCATGCCGAGCAGGAGCCGACTTCTTCGTGGTCGTTACAGACCAGCACGCAGGTCTCGTCGGTTTCGGCGGTGAGCAACGCTTGCAGGCCGGCGTAGCACGACAGCAGGTTGTCCAGACGCGCACCGGCAATGAAATCGCCGTTCAGGCCGATCACCGCCGCGCTTTGCGTGTCGTAGAAACTCAGCTCGTAATCGAGGACGACGTCGGCATTCAAGCCGTGCTCGCGGGCCAGTTGATCAGTGAGCACGGCGCGGAAATCGACGCGCTCGTCACCGGCGAATTGCGCCAGGATCGGCGGTAGTTCGGTCTGCGCGTTGATCGCCCAGCCCTGGTTGGCTTCACGGTTGAGGTGAATGGCCAGGTTGGGAATGATCGCGATCGGTGCCTTGAAGTCGATCAACTGGCTCTCGACCTTGCCGTCACGGCGGAAGGTCACGCGGCCGGCGAGCGACAGATCGCGGTCAAACCACGGCGCCAGCAGCGCACCGCCGTAGACTTCGACGCCCAGCTGCCAGAAACCCTGACGCTGCAGTTCCGGTTGCGGCTTGACCCGCAGGCACGGGCTGTCGGTATGGGCGCCGACCAGACGGATACCGTCGTGCAGTGGCGAGTTGCGGCCCATTTTGATCGCGACGATCGAGGAGTCGTTACGGGTGACGTAATAGCGGCCGTTGGCCTCGGTGGACCATGGCTCGCGCTCGTCGAGGCGCACATAACCGGCGGCCTCCAGACGCTGAACGAGACTGGCGGTGGCGTGGAACGGGGTAGGGGAGGCCTTGAGAAAGTCGATCAGGCCCTGGTTCAACTCTGCGCGCATAAGAAACTCCAGACAGCAATGGGCGACAGTTTAACGCATCACTCGGCGCCATTGGGCAAGTGGTTTGCGCAAGCACGCTCAGGAGTGCTGATCGATGCGCTTGCGCAGGTAGGCGATGATGGCTTGTTGATCATCCTTTCTGGCGGGTTTCGGCAGGTGCTTCGGCCAGCCCTTGCCGCTGCCGAAGAAGGCCTTTTGCGCAACGCTGTCCCAACGCAGAATTTCCCGCGACGCCGATTCCCACCATTCGTGACGGCAGATCTCGTAATACGGGTGGGCAGGTGCAGCACTGCCGAACAGCAATGCCCGGCCGACTTTCTTCATGCCGCCGCGCTTTTTGCGCAGCTTCCACTTGATGTGCAGGCGCTGCCAGGTCGAGGGGACGGGCTTGCTGCGCGGAACCTCGGAGCACAGCTCTGGCAGTTCGGGGTGGAAGGCCTCGCCATGGCGGGCGAAAAAGTGTTTCTGCATGGCGTGGAAGAAGTTTTTGTCGGCGAAGTAGTGATAGACGAATTTCTTCGCTTCCTGGATCGGTTGGTCGCGCATGGCGAACGACAGTGCAATCTGTTCGATCGTATGGATGTCGAACGGGTCCTGCGTCCACTCATCGATCAGCCGGATCGACTTATCCAGCAGCGCTGAATCGCCATCGGTGACACCGCACAAGCCACTGTTGTAGAGCTTGAAGCTGTTCGCCGACGAAATCCCGTGGACTTGCAGGCAGCGCGCGAGTTTTTTGTAGTCTGCCCGGTTACAGACGTAACTCCAGTCGTATTCGAAGCGGTCCATCACGTAACGCCCGGGCGTGATCATGCTGAACAGCCGGTGCGGCGAATCAAGAAACAGCGTGTCGGTATCGACGAACAGGGTTTTTTCGGCGAGTGTCAGGCCCAGCGCAATGGCGCACGCTTTGCGGCGGTGGTGGTAGCCGTTTTCACCCTGCCACTGGATCAGGGTCTGCTCGCTCAAAGTGACGGTATCGACCGGCCAGCCGGCATAGTCCTGCGGACGATCGGTCAGCACTCGGATGCACAGTGATTCACTTGGCTGCAGTTGTGCCAGGGCGGTGAGGATGCTGAATTTCGCCTCGCGCCGATAAACGTCTTTGTCACCATAGATCAGGTAGAGCAACTGGTGCGGTACTTTTTCCATGGGGGGGAAGGCTTCGCGCATAAGCGGCTCCATACGGCGGGGGCGCGAGTCTACCGTATTGCTCCGCTGATTTGCAGGCCGGGCACTTGCTTCAAAGTGTTGCCGGGGTGGGCGTCAACCGGTGATCAGTCTGCCACTGAGGAAGACTTCTCGGCGCTGCTTGCGACCGACGTATTCATGTTTGCTCAACTGATAGACCGCCTCGAACCTGTCTCTCGATAGACCGGGCAGCGCGCTGAGATATTGATCGACCAGGCGATCGTAGGCGGCTTCGGTAATGAACTTGTAGATATCCCGACGATAGAAGAAGCCGAGTTGAAAACCGAGTGTTTCACTTGCGTGCGCGGTCGGGCCGGCGAAGCAGTTTTCAAAGTCGATGGCTTTGAGTGGCCTTTGCGTTTGCTCGGGCACCATGATGTTGCCCACCCAGAAATCCATGTGAGTGATGTTCTTGCTGGCGAGCGAGCTGAGCAATTGGAACGCGTCGAGGATGAAAGCTTCGATGTTTGCGGGATTGCGTCTGATGCATTCGGCGCCGTCGATATGGCCTTCGAGCAGGTGAGTCAGGAGGAAAAATTCCTCGGTCAGGCCGAGTCTGCTGCGCGTATAGCCATAGCCCTTCAGCGCAGGCATCTCCACGCCCCGGCGCTGAGCTTCGAGGGAATTCATCAGTTCTTCGAGCGGCCAGTCGAAGCGCCCGTTGCGTTGCGGTTTGTTCAGACTCACCCGCACCTTTGCCTTGAACGTGTCCAATGGCTGGACCTTGGCAAAGAGTGGTGTTTCACAGGACGATAACGGTGCGCTGGCTCGGGTCAGTTTGTGCGCGCGGCGTTTTTTAATGAGCTGCTCCAGGGCTTGGCGTGCCTGGATGCTGGGTGCTTCGCTCAGGTGCAGGGTGGTGTTACCGAATGCGCACACGATGGGGTATTCGGATTGAAGTGTTTTGCTGCAGAACACGGAAGAGGCCTCCTGCCTGATATCGAAGTGCCATGATTTTATATTTGATTACAATTTTATGACAGTTCTTTACGTCAATCTATTGCCGGTGGAATTCTGGCAGGACAAAAAAAGCCCTTCGCAAGGAAGGGCTTTCAAAGTATTCACGCATTTCAGAATGGCGCCGGGCACTCGAAGCGCAGGCGTTCGCCGGTTTGCGGGTGAGTGAAGCTGAGCATGCTCGCGTGCAGGCACAGACGTGGCCAGGCCGCCAGCGCTTGCTCGTGGGCGTAGAGCCCGTCACCGAGCAGCGGATGGCCGATCGACAACATGTGCACGCGCAGTTGATGCGAGCGCCCGGTGATCGGTGTCAATTCGACCCGGCACCACTCGCCGCAACGTTCCAGCACCTTCCAGAACGTCAGCGCATGTTTGCCGAATTCGTGATCGACCACATGCCGTGGCTTGGTCGGTGGGTCGTAGCGCAGGGGCAGGTCGATGCTGCCGCTGTCCAGTTCCGGCTGACCCCAGGCCAAAGCGGTGTAGGCCTTTTCGGTTTCGCGATCATGAAACTGCCGCGACAGCTCGCGATGGGTGTCGGCATCCCGGGCCAGCAGAATGATGCCGGAGGTTTCCCAGTCCAGACGATGGACGATGCGCGCTTCCGGGTAGCCGTTTTCCTGCAAGCGGGTAATCAGGCAGTCCTTGTTGTCGTCAGCGCGACCGGGCACCGAGAGCAGCAGGGTCGGTTTGTCGACCACCAGTACGGCGGCGTCCTCATGGATGATGCGGATGTTGGACAGCGGCATTAAAACAGCCTCGTAACAAATGCCAACGGCGGTTCAGGACCATTCCACTGGGGAATGGCCCTGAACCGCCGTCATACCTGCCGGATCGACTCAGCGATCGGGCAGGGTGATGTTGAGTTCCAGAATCGAGCAACTGCCCTGGCTTTCCAGTGCAACATGTACGTCGTCGTTGCCGATGTTGACGTACTTGCGGATCACGTCGACCAGTTCCTTCTGCAAGGCTGGCAGGTAATCCGGCGTGCTGCGCTGGCCGCGCTCATGCGCCACGATGATCTGTAGACGCTCTTTCGCTACCGAGGCGGTACTTGGCTTTTTGTTGGCACGAAAGAAGTCAAAAAGGTTCATTACCTACCTCCAAACAGGCGCTCGAAGAATCCCTTCTTCTCGACATCGAGGAATCGGTGGGCTTTTTCTTTGCCCAGCAGGCGGTCGACGGTATCGCTGTAAGCCTGACCGGCATCGCTCTGGTCGTCGAGAATCACCGGCACGCCCTGGTTGGAAGCCTTGAGCACTGCCTGGGATTCCGGGATGACGCCGAGCAGGGTCACCGAGAGGATTTCCTTGACGTCTTCAACGCCGAGCATCTCGCCCTTTTCAACACGCTCCGGGTGGTAGCGGGTGATCAGCAGGTGTTCCTTGATCGGGTCTTCGCCACGTTCGGCGCGGCGCGATTTGCTCGCCAGCAGGCCGAGCATGCGGTCCGAGTCACGTACCGAGGACACTTCAGGGTTGGTCACGACGATCGCTTCATCGGCGAAATACATGGCCAGGTGCGCACCTTTCTCGATGCCCGCCGGGGAGTCGCAGACGACGAACTCGAATTGTTCCTTGAGCTCCATCAGGACTTTTTCCACGCCTTCGACGGTCAGCGCGTCTTTGTCGCGGGTCTGGCTGGCCGCCAGCACATAGAGGTTTTCCAGGCGCTTGTCTTTGATCAGTGCCTGTTGCAGGTTGGCTTCGCCGTTTACCACGTTGACGAAGTCATACACCACGCGGCGCTCGCAACCCATGATCAGGTCGAGGTTACGCAAGCCCACGTCGAAGTCGACGATCACTGTTTTGTGGCCGCGCAGAGCGAGACCGGTACCGATAGCGGCGCTGGTGGTGGTCTTACCCACACCACCCTTGCCGGATGTAACCACGAGAATCTTGGCCAAGGTGTTTCACCCCTAAGGAAGAAGGACTGTTCAGCCCCTGAAAAACATCTCTTGAAAACTACTGCAGTCGGACAGCCTTGGCTGGAATTTGGCTTTAGGCCTTTTTCCTACTTCGTTTGAGCCGTTTTCGCTACGTTTTAGAGATGCTTGGAAAATGCGGCAGTATCCGTTAAAGCCGAATGATGTTCAACACGTCGCCTGACAGGCTGACCTGGACGCCCGAGCCCCACATCGGATCGCGACGCAAATCCTCGGAGACCTTGTAATGACCGGCGATGGAGATCAGTTCAGCGCTCAATTGCTGACAGAAAATCCGTGCCTTGGTGTCACCTTTGACGCCGGCCAGTGCTCGGCCGCGCATCGGGCCGTATACATGGATGTTGCCATCGGCGAGAAGTTCCGCCCCCGGACTGACCGAAGAGACCACGACCAGATCGCCACCCTGGGCATATATCTGCTGGCCACCACGTACTGGCGTGGTGATTACGCGGGTCGGTTTGACGCTCGGCTCAGGTGGCTTTTCCGGCTTCTTTTTGACTTCGGCTTCCGGCGTCTCCAGCGGGCGCTCGCGGGCGCCGGAGGGCGGCAGCACGGGGATGTCGATGGCGATGGCAGCGGCGATGTCTTCGATGCGGCTGGCACGAATGGCCAGGGTACGAAGGCCGTGCTGACGGCAGACGCGCATCAGCCCCGGCAGATCAACCGCGCCTTGGTTCGGCGGCAGTTTGTCCAGCGCCAGGACCAGCGGTGCATTGCTGAAAAAATTCGGCGCCTGGGCGACTTTGGCGGCCAATTGCCGATCGAGGCTTTCGAGGTCGTTACGGGCCAGTTCCAGCACAGTGATGGCCAGCATGCTGCCCTTGAGCTGGAATACGGGATCTTGGTCTAACGGGTCGGTTTGGCTCATGTCGGCATACAACGGCTTGTCACTAAAAGTGCCGAGACTTATAACGAGAACGCCCGCGAGCCGCAAGCCGGGTCGAACGATGTAGAATGCGCGGCCACTGTATTTACGGAAGCTTTAATGGATCGCCCGCGTTTTCGAAAAGCATATCTTGCTCCGCGCTTCTGGCCGCTCTGGTGCGGCCTGGGGCTTTTGTGGCTGATCGTGCAGCTGCCGTATCCGGCGCTGCTGACCATCGGTCGAGTTTTGGGCGCGTTGATGTATCGCGTCGCCAGCGACCGGCGAACCATCGCCCGGCGCAATCTGGAATTGTGCTTCCCGGAAAAATCCGCCGCCGAGCGCAAACGCCTGCTCAAGGAAAACTTCGCCTCCACCGGCATTGCCTTTTTTGAAATGGCGATGAGCTGGTGGTGGTCGCGCGAGCGTCTGGCAAAACTGGCCCACGTCGAAGGCCTTGAACATCTGCAGAGGGCCCAGCGCGAAGGCAAAGGCGTGATCCTCATGGCCGCGCATTTCACCACGCTGGAAATCGGCGCGGCGCTGCTCGGCCAGCAGCACACCATCGACGGCATGTACCGCGAACACAAAAATCCCTTGTTCGACTTCGTCCAGCGCCGTGGCCGCGAGCGGCACAATCTGGATTCGCTGGCGGTGGAGCGCGATGACGTACGCGGCATGCTCAAACTGCTGCGCTCGGGCCGGGCGATCTGGTATGCGCCGGATCAGGATTACGGCGCCAAGCAGAGCATCTTCGTGCCGCTGTTCGGCATTCAGGCCGCCACCGTCACTGCGACGACCAAGTTTGCACGGCTGGGCAAAGCGCTGGTGGTGCCGTTCACTCAGGAACGTCTGGCCGACGGCAGTGGTTACCGCTTGGTGATTCATCCGCCGCTGGAAGACTTCCCCGGCGAAAGCGAGGAGGCCGATTGCATCCGCATCAATCAGTGGGTCGAGAGCGCTTTGCGTGCCTGCCCCGAGCAATACCTGTGGGCGCATCGGCGTTTCAAGAGCCGCCCGCCGGGCGAGCCGAAGCTTTATCCCAAGCGTCGTTGATTCACCCGTCCTGACAAGCACCTTGGAGTGTTGCGATGAGTCCTGCTGAACCGGTTACAGGTTTGATACTTTCCGGCGGCGGGGCTCGGGCGGCATATCAGGTCGGGGTGCTGGCGGCGATTGCCGAGTTGCTGCCGGTCGGCGCGGACAATCCGTTTCCGGTTATCGTCGGCACCTCGGCCGGGGCGATCAATGCGGTCAGCCTGGCCAGTGGCGCCACGGATTTTCGCGCTGCCATCGAGCGCCTGACCCAGTTCTGGCAGGGCTTTCGCAGCCACCGCGTGTTGCGCAGCGACTGGCCTGGAGTCATCCATCAAGCCAGCCGTTTTGTCAGCCACAGCCTGCTCGGCCTCGGTCGACAGATGCCGGTGGCGCTGCTCAACAGTTCGCCGCTGCGCGAACTGCTCGAGGAAAAACTGCACCTGCCCGGCATCGCCGAATCCATCGCGCGCAAGCAATTGCACGCGGTAGCGGTGACCGCGTTCGGCTACGAATCGGGGCAAGCGGTGACGTTCTATCAGGGCGGCGGCACCATCGACGCCTGGCTGCGGCACCGCCGCATTGGCGTGCCGACGCAATTGTCGGTCGATCATCTGTTGGCCAGTTCAGCGATTCCGCTGTTGTTCGCGCCGGTGAAAATCGGCGAGGAATATTTCGGTGACGGCGCAGTGCGCCAGTCGGCGCCGATCAGCCCGGCGCTGCATCTGGGTGCCAGTCGCGTGTTGGTGGTGGGCGTTAGCGGCAACCCGCGCGGCGTCGATCTGCAGCAGCCGCTGGAGCGCGCCTACAGCGGCCAGCAACCGACGCTCGCGCAAATCGGCGGGCACATGCTCAACAGCACGTTTATCGACAGTCTGGAGAGCGATATCGAGCTGCTGCAGCGTCTGAATCAGTTCAGTCATTTGCTCCCGGCCGGCACGCCGACCCGTGCGCTGGGTGTGGCGCCGGTGGAAGTGCTGGTGATTGCGCCGAGTCAGCCGATCGACGAAATCGCCGCGCGGCATCGCCAGGAGCTGCCAGCGGCGTTGCGCCTGTTTCTGCGCGGGCCGGGCGCGACGAAGACGAGCGGGGCGGGGGTGCTCAGTTATCTGCTGTTCGAGGCGGGGTATTGCAGCGAGTTGATCGAGTTGGGGCGGCGGGATGCGTTGGCCAAGCGCGAGGAGCTTTGCCGGTTTTTGCGGATATCTGAAGCGGTGGCTCCTGCCTGAAATCTGCGGTGAGGCCTTCGCGAGCAGGCTCGCTCCCACATTTGAACTCGGTCTAAATGTGGGAGCGAGCCTGCTCGCGAAGCTTTCAGGGTCAGAAGTGGAACTTGACCAGGAAGCTCGTGGTGCTCTGATCGGTCTTGAAGTACTGGCTGTCCTTGATCCCGTACTTGTCCGACCAGTAGTCGTACTCGACACCGACATACAACTGCTTCTCGCCGAAATTCAGCGCCTTGCCCAAGTCGTATTTGACCTGCGGGTTGAAGTGCAGGTTGGCGTGGTAGTCGCCCTTGGAATTGGAGTCGTTGTCGACCACCCAGTCCATGAAGCCGTCGATGAGGATGTTCGATTTGCCCACCGGGATGGTGTAGGACCACACCGGGGTGATCTGCCAGACATTGTCACCGGCGCGTGCGCCCTGGGTGTGACGCTGGTAGAAGTTCAGCTGGAAGTAGTCGAAGCCAGGAATCGCCAGGTCGAAGCCCGGACCGATCAGGTACGACTCGGTATCGCCTTCACCGAACTCGTAGGTCATGGCCAGCAACACGTCAGTCACCGGACCGAAGGCCAGTTTCTGATCGAAGATCTTGCCGAACGACAGGCGCGGGCTGAGCTCGCCGTAGTAGGTGTTGGAGCCGACGCCGCCATCATCCTTGCCGTTGTAGAAGATCTTGTCGATGAACAGGAAGTTGTCCCCATACTTCCAGGCATCGGCGTGCTCGAAGGTCACGGTCTGCTGAATGCGCGGGTTGACCTGGAAGTCCTTGCCATACAGGTAGGTCAGGCTGTTGTTCTGCCACTGCAGCAGGCCTTCGGCCATCGCCTGGCCGCCGGCGAACATCGATCCGGCCAGCATCAGGCTGGTGCACATACGTTTCATTCGGTTGCTCCCAAAGTAGGTGTTCCACGTTATTTTTTTAAGTTCGGCGCTCTGATGTGGCGCCTTTTTTCGTACCGCAAATTTCATCCGATCGGTCAGCTTTGAATGCTGGTAGCAAAAGCTGCGCCAAGGCTTTTGAAAAACCAAAAAACGCCCGTTCGGCTGCTGAAAAACAGTCGACGAGCGTGTTTTCGGGATGCCTCAGGACTGACCGCAGCCGGGATAAGTTGGCTTTTCGGTCAGAAATTGAATTCAGGCTTTTTTTTAGAGCGAATTCGGAAGGCCGCGGAGAATACTGACTCCTCGGCCAGCGCTCAAGTGCCCCGCAACAGAGCACCGACGACAGGCATGGCGCACGGTTGCGGGCCATCTCAGAAGTGCACCTTCAGCAGCAGGCTGGCAGTGTTCTGGTTGGTATCGAACGAGTGGCTGTTTTCAATGCCGTATTTGTTCTTCCAGTAGCTGTACTCGGTGCCGACGTACACTTGCTTCTGGCTCCAGCCCAGGGCTTTGCCGAGGTCATATTTGATCTGCGGATTGATGTGCAGGTTGGCGTGGTAGGTGCCGCGTGAGTTTTCGTCATTGTCGACGACCCAGTCGAGGTAGCCGTCGATCAGCACATCGGAATTGCCCAGCGGGAAGCTGTAGGACCACGCGGGGGTGATCTGCCAGACACCATCGCCGGGGCGCGGGCCTTCGGTCTGGCGGCGGAAAATGTTCAGGGTGACGTAGTTGAAGCCAGGTACTTTCAGGTCGAAGCCGGGACCGATCAGGTAGGCCTCGCTTTCGCCTTCGCCGTACTCGTAGGTCATCGCCAGCAGCACATCCTTGATCGGACCGAACTCGATCTTGCGGTCGAGGATCTTGCCGAACGACAGGCGCGGGGTGAACTCGCCGTAGAAGGTGTGCGGACCTTTGTTCGGGTCCTCCTTGCCGTTGTAGAAGATCTTGTCGACAAACAGAAAGTTGTCACCGTACTTCCACTTGTCGGCGTGCTCGAAGGTGACCGTCTGCTGATAGGACGGGTTGATCGCGAAGTTCTTGCCGTACAGATAGCTGAGGCTGTTGCTCTGCCACAGCAGCAGATCGCCGGCCATGGCCTGACTCGCGGCCAGCAGGCCGCCACTCAACAGAACGTTGCTTTGCGTGCGGATCATCTGTTGCTCCCTGTTGTTTTTATTGTTTGAGGCACAAGCAGTTGTGTAGCCCCTGTGGGAGCGAGCCTGCTCGCGAAGCGGTTGTGTCAGTCGCCATCAATGTGAATGACACAGCGCTTTCGCGAGCAGGCTCGCTCCCACAGGTGGTGTGGTGGTTTCAATCAGTGCGCATGGCAATCATTGATCGCCGCACGCTCCTTGCCGCCGAGGATGTTGAACAGCAGGTTCAGCGTCAGCGCGCTGAGGGTGGCCATGGCGATGCCGCTGTGGGTGATCGGGCTCATCCACATCGGCAGGTGGGCGAAGAATTCCGGACGTACCACCGGGATCAGGCCCATACCGATGCTCACCGCGACCAGCAGCTGATTGCGGCGGTCACCGATGTCGGCCTCCTGGAGGATCTTGATGCCAGTGGCAGCGACCATGCCGAACATCGCAATCGCCGCACCGCCCAGCACCGCCGGTGGAATCGACGCCACCAGAAACGCCGCTTTCGGCAACAGGCTGAGGACGATCAGCAGACCACCGGCAACGATGGTCACCGAGCGGCAGCGCACACCGGTCATCTGCACCAGACCGATGTTCTGCGCGAACGAGGAGTGGGTGAAGGTGTTGAAGAAACCGGCGAAGAACGACGCGCCGGCATCGCACAACAAGCCACGACGGAGCATGCGCGGGCAGACTTCCTGGCCGGTGATCTTGCCCAGCGCGAGGAACATCCCGGTGGACTCGACGAAGATGATCACCACCACCAGACACATCGACAGAATCGGTGCCAGCTCGAATTTCGGCATGCCGAAATGCAGCGGGGTGACGAACTGAATCCACGGTGCGCTGGCCATGCCGCTGAGGTCGACCATGCCGATCGCGCCGCACAGTACGTAGCCCAGGCACATGCCGATCAGCACGGAAATGTTGACCCAGAATCCGCGCATGAAGCGATGAACCAACAGAATGGTCGCCAGCACCAGCGCAGCGATGGCCAGATAAATCGGCGAACCGAATTGCGCGGCGTCGACACCGCCACCGGCCCAGTTCACGGCCACGGGGAACAGCGATAAACCGATCGAGGTGATGACGGTGCCGGTCACCAGCGGCGGGAAGAAACGCACGACCTTGGACATGAACGGCGCGATCAGCATGCCGAAGAAACCGGCGGCTATCGTCGCACCAAAGATGCCTTGCAGACCGATGCCGGGCATGCCGGCCATGGCCACCATGCTGCCGACCGCAGCGAAACTGGCGCCCATCATCACCGGCATGCGAATGCCCATCGGGCCGATGCCGAGCGACTGCACGATAGTGGCGATGCCGGCGACCAGCAGGTCGGCGTTGATCAGGAAGGCGATTTCTTCACGACTCAGGCCAGCGGCCTGTCCGATGATCAGCGGCACCGCGATGGCACCGCCGTACATCAGCAGAACATGTTGCAGACCGACCAGGATCAGTTGCAAAAGGGGCAAACGCTGAATGGCGGGTGCGTCGGGGATGCGCGCTTTGGACAGCTCGGACATGCAACACCTCGGATCTTTTTTATTCTTGTGATTAACAGCTGCCGGGTTGCTTGCAGCTGTTTCTTTGCATCAGGGGAACCGCGTTTCGGCGGCTATTCGCGAGCAGGCTCGCTCCCACAGGATCTCTGTAGGCGTGAGCCTGCTCGCGATGCTTTCAACGATTAATTGGTTTGCGCTCCCTGGGCAATCCAGGCACCGATCAGGTCACGTTCCTGCTGGGTCATCTGGGTGATGTTGCCCAGTGGCATGATCTGCGTAGTGATGGCTTGCGCCTGAATGCGCGCGGCGTTCTGGCGGATCTGCTCGGGGGTGTCGAACATCACACCGGCCGGGGCTGCGCTGAACAACGGGCTGGTCGGCTTGGACGAATGGCACACCGTGCAACGCTCTTGAATCACGTTGTGCACCTTGTCGAAACCGGGGCCGGCATTCGACGCTTGCGCGGGTGCCGCCGCAGGAGCTGCGGGTGCCGCAGGTTGCGCCGCTTCGGCCGGTTTCGCGCCACCGCCCAGTGCCGTCTCCGGCAGCGGTTGATACTCGATTTTCGCCGGCGCCTTGGCCAATTCAGGTGCAGTCGACATCGGCGTCGGACCAGTGACGTAGGCCAGGCAGATCATGCCCACCGCTGCCACCGGCAGGGTCCAGGCAAACTTGTGGCTGTCGTGACGGGTGTTGAAGTAGTGACGCACCAACACCGCCAACACTGCGATCCCGGCCAGGATCAACCAGTTGTACTGGCTGCCGTAAGTGCTCGGGAAGTGGTTGCTGATCATGATGAACAGCACTGGCAGGGTGAAGTAGTTGTTGTGTCGCGAACGCAGCAGGCCCTTGGCCGGCAGGGCCGGATCAGGCGTGCGGTTCTCGGTGATCGCCGCGACCAGTGCGCGTTGCGCCGGCATGATGATGCGGAACACGTTGCCGACCATGATGGTGCCGATGATCGCGCCGACGTGCAGGTACGCACCACGACCGCTGAACACTTTGCTGAAGCCATAGGCGGCGGCAATGATCAGCACGAACAGGATGAAGCCGAGCAGGGCGGGTTTCTTGCCCAGGGCCGAATCGCAGAGGAAGTCGTAGACGAACCAGCCGACGATCAGCGAGCCGATACCGATGGCCACGCCTTCAGGACCGCTGAGGCCACTGCCGGGTGCCACGAGGTAGAGCACGGGATTTGAGTAGAACACCACGCACAGCAGCGCGATCCCCGACATCCAGGTGAAGTAGGCTTCCCACTTGAACCAGTGCAGGTTGTCCGGCATGGACGGTGGGGCCAGTTTGTATTTTTCCAGGTGGTAGATGCCGCCGCCGTGGATCGCCCACAGATCACCGGCCAGACCGGTTTTCGGGTTGACGCGGTTGAGGTTGTTCTCCAGCCAGACGAAGTAGAACGACGCGCCGATCCAGGCCACGCCAGTGATCATGTGAACCCAGCGCACGCTCAGGTTCAGCCATTCCAACAGATGTGCTTCCACAGTCTTTACCTCTCGCCTGTCACTCTTGTTGTCGAGTGATCAGACCTTCTCTTATTGGTGGGGGGCGAGGATCAACCGCTCATCCTCTTTGAAAAAATGCTCATCGCAGTTATTGCCTGTGCCACTGCGATCAACCACCAGGAAGTCATCCCGCTTTTCGATCGTCAGCACCGGGTGGTGCCAGACGCCGCGATGGTAATTGATGCCCTGCCTGCCGTTGGTGACGAAGGCGCGGACCAAGCCTGATACAGGTTCATCGCCAACTGGCGCGACCACGATCAGAAAGGGGTTGCCGAGCAGCGGAATGAAAGCCTGGCTGCCCAGCGGATGGCGTTCCAGCATGCAAACGGTCAGCGGCATGTCCTGCGCGTCGGCGCGGAAAATACTGATGATTGCGTTGTCCTCAGGCGTCGCGGTTTCGACCGTCGCCAGTTTGTGGAAGCGCATGGTCGAACCGTTGTTGATCATGAAGTGATCGCTGCCGTCGGTTTCGATCACGTCACCGAAAGGGGCGAAGGCTTCTTTGGTCAGCGGTTCAATCGTCAGTGTGCGCATGCTGTTCTTCTTTTCGTTGAGTGATCGTTCCCACGCTCTGCGTGGGAGTGCAGCCCGTGACGCTCCGCGTCACATCCAAAGCGGACGCAGAGCGTCCATTGATGCATTCCCACGCAGAGCGTGGGAACGATCAGTGCGGTGTTATTTAGCAACCTTGCCCAATACACGCAGACGACTCACACCACCATCCGGGAACACGTTCAGGCGGATGTGGGTGATCGGGCCGAGTGCCTTGATCTGCTCGACGAAGGTGTGTTCGGCGTGCATTTCCAGCTTCTGGCTTGGCAGCAGTTCGCGCCAGAACAGCGACTGGGTTTCGATCTGGCTGTCGGTGCCGCCCTTGACGAACGCGCCCTGGATCGAGCAGGTGTCCGGGTAGTTGCCTTTGAAGTGCAGGGTGTCGACGACGATTTTTTCGATCTCGCCCGGATGACCCAGCGCGACGATCACCCAGTCATTGCCCGGTGTGCGACGACGCGCGGTTTCCCAGCCGTCGCCCATATTGATGCCACGGCCCGGGTTGAGGATGTTGCTCATGCGGCCGAAGTGTTCGTCGGAGCAGGCGAGGGCGCGGCCACCATTGAGGGCTGCTGCCAAGTCCACTTGCTCGTTGTCGCCCACAGCGGACCAGTCGCGGAACGGAATGCCGTATACGCGCAGACGGGCAACACCACCGTCCGGGTAGATGTTGAAGCGCAGGTGGCTGAACGCTTTGTCGTTGCTGATTTCGTGGTAGTGGTGGCTGTTGCCCTGCAACTCGACGGCCGACAGCACTTCGGTCCACTGGGTGTTTTCATCCGGCTCGCCCGAGGCCAGGAAGCACGCTTCCAGCGAGGCCGACGGCGGATAGTTGCCGGTGAAGAATGAAGTGTCGATGTCCACGCCTTTGATCGAACCCGGCACGCCCAGACGGATCACCGCGCTGTCGTAACCTTCGAAGCGCTTGCGGCGCGACTCCCAGCCGTCCATCCACTTGCCGTTGTCATCGAACACGCCCTCCTTCCATACGGCCGGGGTCGGTTGGAACAGACGATTGGCGTCTGCGAACCAGTCATCGGTGACCGAAATGATCTTGGTGCCCAGACGGGCGTCGGCCAGGTTGACGTATTTTTCGAAAGGTACGGCGTAAGCTTTCATTCTTCTTGTCTGCCTTTGATAAGTTGGCTGGGGATGCTCGCAGGGCCCTGGGCGTTTGCGCGTTCATTCACGCTCGGGCCAAGCTTGCTAAAGAGTCAGTAAACGGAACAGGGCAATCTTGTTGATCTCCGCCAGCGCGCATTTGAACTCGGCTTCCACCGAATTGTTGATGCGCGTTTCGAACGCCGCGAGGATCTGATGCCGGTTGCTGCCTTTTACCGCCATGATGAAGGGAAACTTGAACTTGGCTTTGTAGGCGTCGTTCAGCTCGGTGAAGCGCTGGAACTCTTCGGCCGTGCATTGGTGAATACCGGCGCCAGCCTGTTCATTGGTGCTGGCTTCGGTCAGTTGGCCCTGGACGGCAGCTTTGCCGGCCAGGTCCGGGTGAGCGTTGATCAGGGCCAGCTGGCTGGCATGATCGGCGCTCAACAGGATATCGCTCATGCGCTGATGCAGGGTTTCGATCTCGTCGATCGAAGCGTCCGCACCGAGGTCGTAGGCCTTTTCGGCCACCCATGGCGAATGTTCGTAGATGTCGGCGAAGGCTTTGACGAAAGCGTCGCGGCTCAGGGTCGACGGTTGCAGGGTTTGAAAGCGGCTCATTTTGCAGTCCCTTGGTACGGGTGGGTTTCTTGCCAGTGACGCGCGATGTCGACGCGACGGCTGAACCACACCTGTTCATGACTTTTGGCGTATTCGATAAAGCGCTTGAGCGAAGCGAGGCGACCAGGACGGCCGATCAGGCGGCAGTGCAGACCGATCGAAAGCATTTTCGGCGCTTCGGCACCTTCGGCGTAAAGCACGTCGAAGGCGTCTTTGAGGTATTCGAAGAAATCGTCACCCTTGTTGAAACCCTGCACTTGCGTGAAGCGCATGTCGTTGGTGTCGAGGGTGTAGGGGATCACCAGATGCGGCTTGCCGGTCGGGTTGTTCGGTTCCCAGTAGGGCAGGTCGTCGTCGTAGGTGTCGCAGTCGTAGAGGAAACCGCCTTCTTCCATGACCAGGCGACGGGTGTTCGGCCCGGTGCGGCCGGTGTACCAGCCCAGCGGACGTTCGCCGGTCAGTTCGGTGAGGATGCGGATCGCTTCGAGCATGTGCTCACGTTCCTGCGCTTCATCCATGTACTGGTAGTCGATCCAGCGGTAGCCATGGCTGCAGATTTCGTGACCGGCCTCGACCATCGCACGGATCACGTCCGGGTGACGCTGGGCGGCCATGGCCACGGCGAAGATGGTCAACGGAATGTCGAATTCCTTGAACAGCTTCAGAATCCGCCAGACGCCGGCGCGGCTGCCATACTCGTAAAGCGATTCCATGCTCATGTTGCGCGCGCCTTGCAGCGGCTGAGCGGCGACCATTTCGGAGAGGAAGGCTTCGGATTCCTTGTCGCCGTGCAGAATGTTGCGCTCGCCGCCTTCTTCGTAATTGAGCACGAAGGACAGGGCGATCCGGGCATTGCCCGGCCAGTGTGGGTGAGGAGGGTTACTGCCGTAACCGATCAGGTCGCGTGGGTAGTCAGCGCTCACTGCAGTCTTCCTTCTTGTACGTTGACAGATTGGTGTGGCGGCCTGGCAGGCTGGCGTCACAGTGATGGGCTGATTGTATACAACTTTATTTACATTTTGTAAGCCTGAATTTTCGCATTTTTCACCGGCTGTCATCTTTTGCTGCTAACGGTTCCAGCCTGCAAGAAACCTGCCTGACCAGTCAGCTAATGAATAGAAGGTTCAATGATCAGGCGCTTTGCCTGCGAATTGACGATAAAGGCCCGGATGGCGGGGGTGAAGCGAAAAATGTCGTTTTTATTGTGTACAATTTTTTTGAAAAGTGTCTTAATCAGTCGCTCGCCGCAGCGTTTCGTGCTCTGAAACGGTGCGGTCTCCTTTTCAACTGACTTCGGGAGGCGCGAAGTCTGACCGCTTGTTGCGGCCAGGCGCGCAGAATCAATGGGACGTTTGACAACACACGTTTTGGACGCTGCACACGGTTGCCCGGGCAGCTCGATCAAGGTCGAGCTGTACCGCGTTGAAGGATCGCAGCTGGAATTGGTCGCCAGTGCGACAACCAACAGTGATGGCCGGGTCGATGCGCCGTTGCTGCAAGGCGACGATTATCGCACTGGCGTTTATCAGGTGCAGTTCCATGCCGGCGATTACTACCGCGCCCGTGGCGTACAACTGCCCGAGCCGGCGTTTCTCGATGTCGTCGTACTGCGTTTCGGCATTTCCGCCGAGCAGGAGCACTATCACGTGCCCCTGCTGATTTCGCCTTACAGCTATTCCACGTATCGGGGCAGCTGACCCCCAAGCAGCTGCCCCCACCGTGAAGCGACTGCGCATATAGCTTCTTTGGTCTTTCGCCCGCTCACACTGCGGGCTTTTTTTATGCGTTTTTACGGCGCAACTGCCGGCGCAGTCGAGTCTCGGGTCAACGCTCGCGAATAATGAACACCGAGTCTGGCGTGGACGCGACCTTCAATACGCCTCCTATCAGCCATACCACCTTGTTCCGCGTCGCTGCATCGGTCAGTGCGGTGAAAGCGTCCTGACCGATTCTGGCGGGCAAGCTCGGTTCTGTCAGTTCGTTGCCAGGAATGTGAGTCAGGCCGGCTTGACTGATTGCCCCCAGTTTCAAAAAGAAGATTTGATCGTGACCGGCGCGTTTGAATACCAGCGTCGGCATTCTGTGTTCATAGGTCAGTGGAAAAAGCTCGTAACCACAGCCGACCAGCAACGCGCCGAGCAATCGCCGCAGATTCAGATCCGATGGATAGGTCTTGTAATGATTCCAGGCGGAGGAGAAGTGCTGTGGATCAAAGGTCAGGCGTTGCAATTCGCTGTCGGTCTGGGAAGGCATCGGGATAAGCCGCTTGCCCCCCAGGTCGATGTCTGGCGCTATGGCGAGCATATTCAGCGGGTCGGCAAAATCAGGTGCTGTGGAAAATGGCAATTGCTTCCATTGATGCAAGACGGCCTGAACGTTGATCAGACCGGTGCCGGTAATCGTCGGGGAATGATCGGCGAGTTCGAATAACCTGCGGGCAACGGCTGTCGTTGTCGCTTGCGAAAAATCAGGGAACGCGCGAGCGACGGACGTTGCTATCGGCTCTTCGAAAAAGCGTTTGCCCGGATGGACTTCACCTGGATCGCTGCCGATTCGAAACGTCGCCACCGGCTGTTGCTCGGGGGCGTTTTTCAGCATGTTCTCGAAAGCGTCGAAACCGCTCGGGAAAAACTCGGGATGACATACGAAATACACGGTGGGCGCTGTATTCGAGCCAACCGGAACGATTGGATAATGCAGCCAGCCAAGCTGTACCGATTCGGTGTGCGCAGGTTTGTTCAGATGCCCCCAGGGAAGCCAGAAATACGGCGTCTGGTCGTTGTCAGAGGACGGCTTGGCTGTCGCCGCGGTTAGCGTTTCTACGGCTTCGGCAATTCGGGGACGCTTGCTCGGGCCAGGTGTTGCCTGGTCGGTCTGTTCGCCTGGCTGGCTGGATTGGCCTTGCGTTTGCGATGGCTTCGCCCCTGGCGGTTTTTGTCGCCAGAAAACAGTGCCGGGGATTTGCTCGAAGAAAACGTCGGGTGCATTGCTCGTCGAGGCAAACGCTTGTTGGTATTCGCCATCCTTGTTTTTGCGCACCATGACCGTGCCGTCCACCGTCGTTACGAAGGTCTGCCTGAGTCTGTTGTATCGAAGGCCCTCCGTTGCCAGCTCAGGCTTGCTCAGCGTCATGGCGTCGGCAGGCGAGATGTATGAGGGCAGGTTGGGGGTGGCGGATGCAGGCCGGTTGGATAGCCTCTCGGGCCGCCGGATCTGCCAAGTCGTCTGACCCTCGAGGCGCGTCAGGGGCAGGCCGGGCACACCGGGTGCGAAGGTCAGAGGCACATGATAATTGCCTTGCCCGTCCTGCTCGACGACGAACTGGCCTTCATTAGCGATCTGAGCGTACGTGCGCTGATCCGGTCCGGTGAACAAACCTTCGTTCTGCGCCACGGGTACCAGTTCGTGGAAACGCTCTTGCGGCCAGGCGATTGCGTTACGAGTGGCGCTGAAGTTCTCCGTTGCATCCGGCAAGGCGTGAACAGTAACCGTGGACAGTGTGCTGGCTGCGGCAGATGTGCTTGCCGCTTGACTGATGGCCGGTGAATCGACGCCCAGAAGCAGGGCGTCAGGCATGTCCAGGCCCATACGGCTGACGAGAGGCGGTGAGCCGGAATGTCCAGCATCGGGGGCATTGGGTGGTTTTACTGCAGGGACTTTTTTGGGTGACTTGGCCATGGGGAATGCTCGGTAAAAGAGCGCGCAGACGCGTGCAAATGCCGCGTAGACAGCAACGCTCGAAAAAATGGGTTTATTGACGAACGACCGGCGAACTACGCGGGAGGCACTTTCATCACAGAAACGGGGCCGAAAATGTTGGTTTGGTGGTTGCAGCGATTCACCACCCTTAAAGCAGACTTTTCGATGCGGGATTTGTCGGCACGCAATACCCAGCCATGCGCGGCAAAGTTGTAGCCCACGCGCGCGGTCTGGTCGTTAAGGCAGATAATGTTCCAGGCTTTGACTTCGTCATTGGCCAATGCGGCAAGAGCTTGCGGGAGTGCTTTTGAGGCGTCGGGCTCTTCGAAAAAACGTGCATCCAGACCATCCAGATAGACACGGTCAAAGACCAGATCGACCGTATGTACAACTCCACCGGTGGTAATAACGCGGATCTGGTCTATCAAGTCCTCGCTTTCATAGACAGGCAGATAAAAAGTGGTAGTGCCGATGGAGAGCCGGTTTTCTTCCAGTTTTATATCGACTTCGCCGAGCTGCGTTGCATCAAGTTCCCAAGTGGATGAGTAGGGAAGCCGCTCTTTTGCATTGGCGAGCGCGCCAGGAGTCGAGAGTCTGATAGTCATGTCAGGCAGTACGTGGATGAGATAACTCGCACCCACTCCTTCATAGGCGTCCATGCTGGTTTGCACGGCCAGTGGTATCGGCATTGCGCAACTCCTCAAAGTGCCAAGCGAGTAACCCGCTTTCTCAGGCAGCGCATAAAAGCACTGTCGAGAACGACCCGTGAGTGGCACTTTCATCTGGGTTACCCAATGCCTCGAGACCGAGAAGTCAGTAAAGGCTGGCGGGATGTCGGTTTCCGTTGTAAGACCAGCGTTTGCAACGACACCGTCCCTGAAAATCAACACATAACGGCCGAACGGTCGAACGGCCATGGTTCGCAGGATCTTGGTGATATTGTCGTGATCGTCCTCGTTACGCGCAGCCGAGTAATAATTCAGCTTGATGGTCTTCGCGCCGAAGTGATAGACGAGATGGCAACCGACAGTCAGTCGGTATGACTTGGGTTTCTCGGAGAAAAAATGCGCCTCGGCTTTTGTCAGCTCATCACTGGTGAAGTCCAGATATATCCGGGTTATGACATCCGGACGTAAAACCGCGTAGAAAGTGTTGGCCTTGCCGGTTCTCGGTACGTAATAGCTCGCTTCCTTGCGATGTCGGATCCAGCATTCCGGCGCATAAATAATGATCGGTGTTACCGGTTTGCCACGTTTGACGAAAATTTCCGGTATATCAGCGGTGTGGCCATCCGGGATTGTTTCAGGCAGGTCAAGCCTGAAATGGCAATCATCACTGGTTATGAAAATCAGATTTTTGTTGCTCAGCTTTCTCGTGCCTTCGTATTTCTTGTAAACGTCATGAATGGTCAATACGTTTTTGGGATTGTCTTGGATTTCGAAGCCTGAGCGGATGACCAGGTCATTGCCCTCGATAGCCCAGGACTCAATCAGGTCCTTGCGCCAATTCATCACGATATAACTGGTCTGTTCACCATCATCGATGATGGAAAAACGACCAGCCACATGCGCAATGTAATATTGATCCGCACCGGCGCCTCCCGACGCTTTTGCTTTTTCGTGGGAGAGGAATATCTGATCGTCTCCGGCGCCAGCTTCAATGATGTCGCTGCCCCGTGATTTGATGACGTTGTTTTGCGCAGTGCCGGTTACTACGCTTGCTGCGCGATGGACTGTTTCAATATTTTCGATACTGTCCAGCAAACTGTGCAGGATGGATATCTTGTTATTCTCGGCATCGACATCGCTGGTGATGATCTGCAATGTTCCGGCCAGCAAATCTATGTCATAGCCAGTTCTGTTCGTATCACGAGAGGAGTAATTGCCGCCAAGTACCAGTGTGTCATTTCCTGCGCCGCCGCTGAGCGTTGAATATTCTGCGACATGACTGTCCTTTTCGAGGAAAGCGGCTGCGTTCTCAAACAGGAACTGGTCATTGCCTTCACCGCCCGACAGTTGTTTTTTTCCTGACTTGTAATAGAACGTGTTGGGTTTTTTTTCTACACCTTTGATCGAGTCGTTACCCTCGCTGAGAAACCACAGGTTGTTTTTGCCCTCTGCCGCAACTCCCAGTTCCGCACCGGGTGTATCTTTTGTAACCCCTGCGCTTGCATCAATGATGTCATCGGTGCCTACCACTTCAGGGACATTGACCGACTCCCACGCATCCTGTTTGGTCCACCAGTTTCGTTTCCAGACCCGCGTCGGTTTCAGGCGTACATCAAACTTGCCATTGACGATGGCTTCGGTGCTCTCTTTCAAGGGGCCATCGAGTAGCGTTCTCGCGGTCTTTTTTAACTGCAATGAGTGTTGAAGTAGTGTTTTGGCCTTGATATAGCGGTTTTGAACGCTTTCGTCGACGTCCATCATGCAGAACGAAAACCATCCGCTACGCCACCGCTCATCAACGGTTAATTCGATGTAGTCATCTATGTCGTCAACGATCCGTACCGCACCGTAGACCTGCGAGCCAATGGCGAGAATCGCGCCGGCTGCAAGCCCGACGGGGCCGGCAAACGAGAAACCGGCCATCGCGGCAGTGCCGAGAATGACAGTCATGGCTGCACTGGTAATGCTCAGGCCAGCGCTGACGTAATGATCCATAGCCTCTTTGCCGGTGGCATTCTCAGCGGCATTCATGGACCTGACGGCGGTAAAGATGTCGAAGGGCAGCGTCAGCATGCCGCCGACCAGACCGCCCGATCGACCCAGTCTGAGTGCGAAGCGTGTTCGGGCGAAGTCCCGGTAAGCATTCTGTCCGGCTGTGAGCATCTGCGTGGCTATTTTACTGACCGTGACATCGGCCGCGATGGAGGCCAGTTCCGATGCAATGCCCGCGCTGTTTATCGCTACTTCAGCACGGTTATCGGCTTTGATCGCATCGATTACGCCACGAATCCCGATGAAAATGCCGAAGCCCTGGATGCCCACGCTGGAGCCCAGCGTCGCGTAACTTTTGGTCAATGCGGCCCAGCGGGGATGATGTTTGGGGACGTGCACGTGTTGTAGATCAAGCGACTGCGCTGCGCTCAGAAGTTTTACCAGTTTGTCGCGGTAATTGCCGGCGACCTTTTCATTGGCATTGTTTTCCCTCAATAGCTGAGGGGCGCCAAGCGGGCGCTGGCTGGCCATTTCAAACAGGAGTGTGGGTAACAAGTAGCTATCGCTGCCCGTTGAAGTTTTCAGAAAGTGTTCAACTTTATTGGCGTCGAACTGCAGGCTATTGATAAAAGAAAGTTTGGGTCGGCGAAAGAAGCTGTTCTTGCCATTCAATGGCTGGCCGTCAATGGTCGCGCCTAGTCCGTCGAGTGCGGTACGGGTAATCGAAATATCGCCAATTTCCAAAGGGCCGAACACTTCGTCCACCATTTGCAATTGACTCGATTTTCCATTGGTTTGGCCATGGTCGATGGTTGAAGGCTTGTATTCGTTGGATTCATAGCCCAAATCCATAATTATGACGGTATCGGAAACAGGTTGCGTGTCCGCATGTATTGCAGGGTCGGTTTGTGCTGTTGCTTCGCGTATAAGTGTGGCCATTAGAACTTCCTTGTTCCGGCAATTGTTGTTAAGGCCAAGGATATTACGTTGGCCTTTCGAGGCCTGTATATCGAAGGGTTGTTGCTATCTATTGCATATCAGGGATTGGATGTTGCTCGCACTTAATGGATTTATGAACAACATGATCCTGCCCGAGATCCATTCCGGCAGGATAATCAATAGTGGCGCTTTTCAGTCAGTGGCTGCCAAGCAACGACGCCGCGCCAGCACCACCAAACAGTCCGGCACTCACCCGATTGAACCAACTCTGGCCTTTGCCGCTGCGCAAATAACGTGCGGCACCATTGGCACCCAGACCGTAAGCCAGTTTGCAGCACAGATCGAGCACTACCCAGGTCGCAATCATGATCAGTAATTGCGGCAGAAACGGTTGGTCTGCGCGGAGGAACTGTGGCAGAAACGCGGCGAAAAACAGGATGTCTTTAGGGTTGCTCGCACCCAGGACAAAAGCGCGTCCGAACAATGTGCGAAAACGCGGCACCGGTGCGGCTTCGGGTACTTCGGCGCCCGTCGATGGCTGACGCGACTGCTGCCAGCTCTGCCAGGCGAGATAAAAAAGGTACAGCGCACCGATGATTTTCAGCGCGCTGAACAACTGTTCCGAGGCCAGCAACAGAGCGCCAAGCCCCAGTGCCGAAGCGCTGAGCAGGCAGATCGAGGCGATCACGCCACCCAGGAACGCGGGGTACGACCGGCGCAAACCGTAATTCAGACTGTTGCTGATCATCAGCAATGACAGTGGCCCCGGGATCAGGATCACCACCAGTGCAGCGCCACTGAACAGCAGCCAGGTTTCCAGACTCATCGTTTTGCTCCTTTGTTGTTATCGGGATGTGCAAAAGCCCCACCGGTGAGGGTGAGGCTGGTTTGAAGCCTGAACCGCGCAGCGCTTACAGGAAGATGAACTTGGCGATGAAGATCGCGCAGAGCACCCACAGGCTGACGGAAATTTCCTTGTACTTGCCGGTGCCGGCCTTCAACGCGACGTAGGTAATAAAGCCCAGCGCGATGCCGTCGGCGACGGAGAAGGTCAGCGGCATCATGATCGCCGTGACAATCGCCGGAATGGCGTCGGTCGCCTCGTCCCATTCGATGTGGGCCATGCCGCCCATCATCAGCATCGCCACGTAAATCAGGGCGCCTGCCGTGGCATAAGCGGGAATCATGCCAGCCAGCGGTGCGAAAAACATGGCCGCTATAAATAGCACACCCACGGTGACGGCGGTAAGACCAGTCCGACCACCAGCGGCTACGCCGGCGGCACTTTCCACGTAACTTGTCACTGGGGGCACGCCAACCACCGCGCCGAATACGCTGGATGCGCTGTCGGCCTTCATGGCTCGGGAAAGGTTCTCGATGCGACCGTCAGCGGCGACAAGGTTGGCGCGCTGGGCCACGCCCATCAGCGTGCCGGCGGTGTCGAACATGTGCACGAAGAGGAAGGCGAGCACCACGCTGATCATACTGACGTTGAACACGCCGGCGACGTTCATTGCCATCCAGGTCGGCGCCAGGCTCGGCGGCGCGGACATGATGCCCTCGTAATGGACCAAACCCAGGCCCCAACCGGCGAGGGTAACGGTGATGATGCTGATCAGAATCGCACCGAACACGCGGTGGTAACTGAGGATCGCGATCATGAGGAAGCAGATCGCAGCGAGCAGTGGGCCGGGTTCGCGCAGCGAGCCAAGTTTGATCAGTGTGGCCGGGCTGTCGACGACGATACCGGCAGTCTTCAGCCCGATCAGGCCCAGAAACAGACCGACACCGGCGCCCATGGCAAACCGCAGGCTGACCGGGATGCTGTTGAGCAGCCACTCGCGAATCCGCGAAAAGGTCAGGAACATGAACAGCACGCCGGAGACGAACACCGCGCCGAGGGCGGTTTCCCAGTTGTAGCCCATGGTGCCGACCACGGTGTAAGTGAAGAAAGCATTGAGGCCCATGCCCGGCGCCAGGCCGACCGGCCAGTTGGCGTAGAGCCCCATCAACAGGCAGCCCAATGCGGCAGCGATACAGGTGGCGACGAAGGCTGCACCGTGATCGATGCCGGCATCGGCCATGATGTTCGGGTTGACGAAGATGATGTAAGCCATGGTGATGAAGGTTGTCAGACCGGCAATCAGCTCGGTCTTCACCGTGGTGCCATGCAAGCTGAGTTTGAACAGACGCTCCAGCAAGCCATTGCGTAATGGCGGCGTGAGCTCGAGCGGCGGTGCTTCGGATTTGCGGCTTTCCACAGCGAGTACTCCTCAAGAGTTTTATTGTTATTTCCAGGGCCGGACCCATGAGGGGTGGCAGCGGCCCTTTGAGGCATACGCGAATTTGTTGACCGTGTAGTCAGGAACTCGCACGCAGTGGATTATGCTTTTGTGTACAAATAAAGCAAATATTGTTTTGGTTTTTGTCGCCGATTTTTTTGCTGATAGGGATATATGGCCCCAGGATGGCTTCGCGAGCAGGCTCGCTCCCACCTTTGTAAAGCGTTCCCCTGTGGGAGCGAGCCTGCTCGCGAAGAGGGCGGTCCTGTCAATCGAGATGCGTCTGACTGCCCCCAAGCGCCAGATTCACCGCCAACCACCCATTCACCGCCGCTTCCCCAGCCTCGGCAAACACCCGCTCAAGCAATTTCACCTGCTCACGGCGCAACGCCTGCTCGAACTTCGCGCCTTCCGCCGTCAGCTCAAGCAGGCGCTTACGCTTGTCCGTCTGTGAAGCGACGCTGTCGACCAGATGCATTTCCTGCAACTGGCGCAGGGGCATGTTCAACGCTTGTTTGCTCACGCCCAGCAGGGCCAGCAACTCTTTCACACTCAGGTTCGGATAGCGCGCGATGAAAAACACGATGCGCTGATGTACCCGCGAGAGTCCGCGGCGCTCGAGCATTTCATCCGCCTTGGCCGTGAACGCCTGATAGCCGAAGAAGAACGCTTCCATGGCCTGTTGCTGACTTGCGGGGTTTTTAAGGTCAAGCATGTTGACGTACTCGCTCAAGCTGTCGTAGTTTCAGTCAACCAGTTTGACTCATTTTTTACCTGCCTCGCTACGGTGACCACCATGGCTTTTTCCGAACGTGTCTCGCGCCTGAAAAGTTCTTTGATCCGAGAAATCCTCGCCGCCGCCCAGCGTCCAGAGGTGATGTCGTTTGCCGGCGGTTTGCCCGCTGAGACGATGTTGCCGAAGGTGGAGTGGGACGAGATGCCGCTGTCGCTGGGGCAGTACGGCATGAGCGAAGGCGAGCCGGCCTTGCGCGAGGCGCTGGCGGCAGAGGCGAGGGCGCTGGGCCTTGAATGCGAGGCGAGTCAGGTGCTGGTGGTCAGCGGCTCGCAGCAAACCCTGGATCTCGCGGCCAAGCTGTACATCGACAAGGGCACGGAAATTCTGTTGGAGGCGCCGACTTATCTGGCCGCGCTGCAAATCTTCCAGCTGTTCGGCGCCGACTGCCTGACTGTGGCGCAGGAAGCCGACGGCCCAAATCTGGCGCAATTGCGTAATCGTTTAGAGCAGCATCGCCCGGCGTTTATCTACCTGATCCCGACTTTCCAAAATCCTTCCGCCGTGCGCTACAGCGAGGCCAAGCGCGCCGCAGTCGCGGCATTGCTCGATGAATTTGGCGTCACGCTGATTGAAGATGAGCCATACCGCGAACTGACTTTCGATGGTGGCAGCGCGAAGCCGATTGCCGCGCGTCTGAGAAAAGCCAGCTGGATCTACACCGGCACCGTGTCGAAAACCTTGCTCCCGGGTTTGCGTGTCGGTTACTTGATCGCCAGTCCGGATCTGTTCCCGCACCTGCTCAGACTCAAGCAATCGGCGGACCTGCACACCAATCGCATCGGCCAGTGGCAGGCGCTGCAATGGATCGGCTCGCAGAAGTATCAACAGCATTTGAGCGAGTTGCGGGATTTCTATCGGCAGCGGCGCGATGCGTTTCAGTTGGCGCTGGAGGAGCATTTTGCCGATCTGGCTGAGTGGAACATGCCCCAGGGCGGGCTGTTTTTTTGGCTGACGTTGAAGCAACCGCTGGACACCCGGTCATTGCTCAATGAGGCGTTGGCCAATGATGTGGCATTCATGCCCGGTGAGCCGTTCTTTCCTGAGCCGGACAAGCATCATGGGCATTTGCGCTTGAACTTCAGCCACATTGATCCGGCGCGGCTGGATGAGGGGTTGAAGCGGTTGGCGGCGGTGGTGCGGCGGGCGCAGATGGAGAGGGCGGCCTAGCAAAAACGCCGGCTCAAGGGCCGGCGTTGTCAGTGCGGGCCTCTTCGCGAGCAGGCTCGCTCCCACAGGACGGGATGCGTTTCAAGGGTGGGAGCGAGCCTGCTCGCGAAAGCGGCTAGCGCTCCAACCCATTAACATCAGACCGCCGCAAACCGCTTATCCAGGTAATCGATAATCACCTTGGATTCATACATCCAGGTGGTTTGCCCATTCTCGTCGATACGCAGGCAAGGCACTTTGATTCGGCCACCCTGTTCCAGCAGAGTCTGGCGATCCTGCTCGTTGTTCTTCGCGTCTTTCAGTGCCACCGGCACATTCAGACGATGCAGGGCGCGGCGGGTTTTCACGCAGAAGGGGCAGGCGTGAAACTGATACAGCGTCAGATCTTTCGCGGCAGCGTCGACTTGCGCCTGAGCAGCAGCGGGGCGTTTTTTCTTGCCCGGGCGGGTGATGAAATCGATGAAGATAACCAGTTGGCCGAGGCCGACACGAAGCGCTTTGACGAACACGTTGAAAGCCTCACGGTGCAAATGAAGAAAGGCGCGCAGCTTACCCGATTTTTCACAGGCGAAAAAAAACCGGCGATCAACGCCGGTTCTTTTCTGTTGCGAATTACTTGATGAGGCTGAGGAATTCGCTACGGGTCGCCGCGTTTTCACGGAATTCACCGAGCATCACCGAAGTGATCATCGACGAATTCTGCTTTTCGACGCCGCGCATCATCATGCACATGTGCTTGGCTTCGATCACCACGGCCACGCCCAGCGCGCCGGTCACTTGCATCACGGCATCGGCGATCTGGCGGCTGAGGTTTTCCTGAATCTGCAGGCGGCGCGCGTACATATCGACGATCCGCGCAACCTTCGACAGGCCCAGCACTTTGCCGCTCGGGATATAGGCGACATGCGCCTTGCCGATGAACGGCAGCAGGTGGTGTTCGCACAACGAATACAGCTCGATGTCCTTGACCAGCACCATTTCGCTGTTGTCGGAGCTGAACAGGGCACCATTGGTGACCTCTTCGAGCGTCTGTGCATAACCACGGCAGAGGTACTGCATGGCTTTGGCGGCACGCTTTGGCGTGTCGAGCAGGCCCTCGCGGGACACGTCCTCGCCCAATTGGCCGAGAATCGCGGTGTAATTCTGTTCCAGGGACATGAAACTACCTGTGGG
>NZ_RCNZ01000020.1:0-36830 GCF_004307525.1 Pseudomonas sp. Sample_21
CCATCCTCGCATTGACCGCTGCTTGCTCATCGAAGGAAGTCGTAGACGAAAACCTCAGCGAAGCCGAGCTGTATCAGCAGGCTCAGACTGACCTGGACAACAACAGCTACACCAGCGCCACAGCCAAGCTGAAGGCTTTGGAGTCGCGTTATCCGTTCGGTCGCTACGCCGATCAGGCTCAGCTGGAGTTGATCTACGCCAACTACAAGAACGCCGAGCCGGAAGCTGCAAAGTCCGCCGCCGAGCGTTTCATTCGTTTGCATCCGCAGCATCCGAACGTGGATTACGCGTACTACCTCAAGGGTCTGACCTCGTTCGACCAGGACGTCGGCCTGCTGGCGCGCTTCCTGCCGCTGGACATGACCAAGCGTGACCCGGGCGCCGCCCGCGACTCGTACAACGAGTTCGCGCAGCTGACCAGCCGCTACCCGAACAGCCGCTACGCGCCGGACGCCAAGCAGCGCATGATCTATCTGCGCAACCTGCTGGCGGCCTACGAGATTCACGTCGCCGACTACTACCTGACCCGTCAGGCTTATGTAGCCGCTGCCAACCGTGGCAAGTACGTCGTGGAAAACTTCCAGGAAACCCCATCGGTCGGCGACGGCCTGGCGGTGATGACCGAGGCTTACCAGCGTCTGCATCTCGACGATCTGGCCGCGACCAGCCTGGAAACCCTGAAGCTCAACTACCCGGATCACCCGAGCCTGCAAGATGGCCAGTTCGTGCCACGCGTAGCCGAGGCCGACAACCGTTCGTTCCTGAGCAAGGCGACTTTGGGCCTGATCGAATCGCGTCCACCGCTGCCGCCGGGCGAAACCCGCGCCAACCAGGACGTGCAGAAGCAGTTCCAGGACGCGAAAGATGCGATTCCGAACGAGCTCAAGCCTAAGGACGAAAACGGCGACGTGATCGAAGAGCCAGAGCCGGAATCCAGCGACACCGATCGCTCGTGGTTCAGCTACATGACCTTCGGCGTATTCGACTGATCACACCGGCGGTACGAAAAAGGGAGATCCGCGGATCTCCCTTTTTTATTGCCGCGCTTTAATAGGCTGTGCGCTGATCGGGACCTTGGCTAAACTGCCGGATCATCAGTCGAAAAGCCGCTCATCATGCTTCGTTTATTGTTCTGGATTGCCCTGATCTTCGCCGCCATCTGGCTCTGGCGCAAATTCAAGGCCCCCGCCTCGTCCACCCGATCGCCGCGCGAACAGGATGCGCCGCCGATGGTGCGCTGCGCCCACTGCGGCGTGCACCTGCCGCGCGACCGCGCGCTGGGCAACCAGCAACTTTGGTATTGCAGCCAGGCTCATCTCGAGCAAGGCCCGGGCGCCAGTGGTCGCTGAGGCCGCCAACGCCGACCAGAAACAGGCGCAGCGTCTGCTGCGCCTTTATCACCTGTACCGTTTAAGTGTCGGCATCACTCTGGTGCTGCTGATCTCCAGCAACATGGACAACCGCCTGCTGACGTCGGCCAACGACGATCTGCTGCGCGGCGGCAGCTGGCTGTACCTGATCATCAACATGCTGCTGGTGGTGTTCCTTGAAAACACCCGGCGCCCGGCGCAGTTGTTCACCCTGGCGCTTGTCGATGTGCTGCTGTTGTGCGGCCTGTTCTACGCGGCGGGCGGCGTGGCCAGTGCGCTGGGCAATTTGCTGGTGGTCTCGGTGGCAATCAGCAACACCCTGCTACGCCGACGCATCGGCCTGCTGATTGCCGCCATTGCGGCGATCGGCATTGTCGGCCTGAGCTTTCTGCTGGGGCTCAGCCGCCCCTTGAGCGCCAACGCCTACTTGCAAGCCGGCACCCTCGGTGCGCTGTGCTTTGCCGCCTCGCTGCTGGTGCAAGGGTTGATCCGCCGCCTCGAAGTCAGCGAGACCCTGGCCGAACAGCGCGCCAGCGAAGTGGTCAGCCTGGAGGCGCTGAACGCATTGATCCTGCAACGCATGCGCACGGGGATTCTGGTGCTCGACGAGCAACGTCGGGTGCAACTGGCCAATCACAGCGCGCAGAGTCTGCTCGGCCACAGTCACCTGCAAGGTCATATGATCGACGAATATTCGCCAGCACTGGTCGAGCGTCTGCAACTGTGGCGCAACAACCCGACCTTGCGCCCGCAGAGCCTGAAAATCCCCGGCAATGGCCTTGAGCTGCAGCCCAGTTTCATCGCCCTTGAGCAGAGCCCGAACCAGCAGACGCTGGTGTTTCTCGAAGACCTGGCGCAAATCACCCAACAGGCGCAGCAACTCAAGCTCGCTGCGCTCGGGCGTTTGACCGCCGGCATCTCCCATGAAATTCGCAATCCGCTGGGCGCGATCAGTCATGCCGCGCAGCTGTTGGCCGAGTCCGAGGAACTCGATAGCGCAGATCGGCGTCTGACGCAGATTATTCAAGACCACTCCCAGCGCATGAACCGAGTCATCGAAAACGTCCTGCAACTGTCCCGCCGCCAGCAAAGCGCGCCGCAACGGCTGGACCTCAAGCCGTGGCTGGAAGACTTCGTCGGCGAAATCCGCGAGCAGGCCAATGAGCGCCAGCACATTCATCTGCGAATCAATTCCGGCGATTTCACCACGTTGATGGACCCCAACCAGTTGCGGCAGATTCTCGACAATCTGATACGCAATGCCTGGCGTCACAGCGCCCAACTGCACGAGCAGGCCGACGTCTGGCTGGCACTGTTCGTCGACCCCGAAAGCCAATTGGCAGTGCTCGAAGTGCAGGACAACGGCCCCGGCGTGTCGGCCGATGAACAGGCGCATCTGTTTGAGCCGTTCTTCACTACCAGCAGCCAGGGCACCGGTCTTGGCCTTTATCTGTCCCGTGAGCTGTGCGAAAGCAACCAGGCACGCCTAGACTTCAAATCACGCCAAGGCGGCGGCTGCTTTTGCATCACTTTTGCTCACGGACGGAAACAAAGTTGAATACAAGCCCACGGCAAAAAATTCTAATCGTCGACGACGAACCGGATATCCGCGAGCTCCTGGAAATCACCCTGGGACGGATGAAACTCGAGACCTTCAGCGCACGCAATCTGAGCGAAGCTCAGGCGCTGTTGCAGCGCGAGCACTTTGACCTGTGCCTGACCGACATGCGCCTGCCCGACGGCACTGGGCTGGAGCTGGTGCAACACATTCAGCAACGCGATCCACACCTGCCGGTAGCGATGATCACGGCGTACGGAAGCCTGGAAACTGCGATCAATGCGCTGAAGGCCGGGGCGTTCGACTTCCTCACCAAACCGGTGGAACTGCCGCGCTTGCGCGAACTGGTCAGCTCGGCGCTGCGCCTGCCGACAGCGGGCGGCCTGAGCACGGCAATCGAGCGACGCTTGCTGGGCGACTCGCCGCCGATGGCCAATCTGCGCAAGCAGATCGACAAGCTCGCACGCAGTCAGGCGCCGGTTTACATCAGCGGCGAATCCGGCAGCGGCAAAGAACTGGTCGCGCGTCTGATCCACGAACAAGGTCCGCGCGCCAGCCAGCCGTTTGTGCCGGTGAACTGCGGGGCAATTCCGTCAGAGCTGATGGAAAGCGAATTTTTCGGCCACCGCAAAGGCAGTTTCACTGGAGCCGTCGAAGACAAGCCGGGGCTGTTTCAAGCGGCCCATGGCGGCACTCTGTTTCTCGATGAAGTCGCCGACCTGCCACTGTCGATGCAGGTGAAGCTGCTGCGGGCGATTCAGGAAAAAGCCGTGCGCAGCGTCGGCGGCCAGCAGGAAACGGTGGTCGACGTACGCATCCTTTGCGCAACGCACAAAGACCTTGAAGCCGAAGTTTCAGCCGAGCGTTTCCGCCAGGATCTGTATTACCGGCTCAACGTCATCGAACTGCGCGTACCGTCCCTGCGCGAACGCCGTGACGACATTGAGGCGCTTGCCATGCACGTGCTCAAGCGCCTGGCCAAAGACACCGGACAACCCGAAGCGCGCCTGCACCCGCAAGCGCTGGAGGCGCTGAAGAACTATCGCTTTCCCGGCAATGTGCGCGAACTGGAGAACGTCCTCGAACGCGCGCACACCCTGTGTGAAAACCGCACGATCGAAGCGCAGGATCTGCGTTTGAGCGAAGGCAATTGCACGGCGGACGGGGCGATGGCCGATCTGACGCAGATCGACAATCTTGAGGATTATCTGGAGAGCGTCGAGAGGAAGCTGATTTTGCAGGCGCTGGAGGAAACCCGCTGGAACCGCACGGCGGCGGCGCAGCGGTTGAGTCTGTCGTTCAGGTCGATGCGCTATCGGCTGAAGAAGTTGGGCCTGGATTAAAGGCCCCTTCGCGAGCAGGCTCGCTCCCACATTTGGAATGAGTATTCCTGTGGGAGCGAGCCTGCTCGCGAAGGCGGTCTACCAGCCTCTGACTAAATACGGCCCTCAGGCGCATACGGCGCCGGATCAATAATCGGCGCCCGCCCCAGCATCACGTCAGCAAACAACTGACACGACGCCGGCGCCAGCACCAGCCCGTTTCGGTAATGTCCGCAGTTCAGCCACAACCCTTCGAATCCCGGCACCCGGCCAATAAAGGGAACCCCTTCCGGCGACCCCGGCCGCAGCCCGGCCCAGTGCCCGACCACTTCAGCATCCGCCAATGCCGGCAACAATTCGATCGCCGAGGCCTTGAGGCTTTGCAGCGCTATGTCGGTCGGGGTCTTGTCGTAGCCTTCGTGCTCCAGCGTGCTGCCAATCAGAATGTGACCGTCGCGACGCGGGATCGCATAACGCCCCTTGGCCAGCACCATGCTTGGCAGGAAATCAGCCGCGCACTTGTAGAGAATCATCTGGCCTTTGACCGGTTCGACCGGCAGCGTCAGGTTCAGCGTCTTGAGCAGATCACCGCTCCACGCTCCCGCTGTCAGCACAATCTGATCGCCGTTGATCACGCCCGTCGGAGTCTGCACGCCGACCACGCGCTCGCCCTCGCGGACGAAGCCACTGACCTCGCATTGCTCATGAATCGTCACATTCGGCAGCGCCAGCAGCGCGGCTTTCAGCGATTTGACCAGCCGTGGATTGCGCACGTTGGCGACATCGGCCATGTAGATCGCCCGGCTGAAACCGCTGCCGAGCACCGGCACCGCGTCATGCGCCGCCGAGATATCCACAGCCCGCAGCGGGCGGTTTTCCCGCTCGGCCCAGGCCAGGGCTGCGGCTTCATCGTCCAGATCCAGCCAATACAGACCAGTGGTGTGTACCTCAGGATCAACCCCCGTGTCGGCAAACAAGCGCTCGCCGAGCTGTGGATAAAAATCCTGCGACCAATGCGCCAGCGCGGTGACTGCCGGACTGTAGCGCCACGGGTATAACGGCGAGACGATGCCGCCGCCAGCCCAGGATGATTCCTGGCCGACATTCGAGCGATCCAGCAGCACCACGCTGCGCACTTCGGAGGCGAGATTGTAGGCAGTGAGCAGGCCAATCACCCCGCCGCCGACAATCACCACTTGCTGTTGCCTGGTCATGTTTGATCCAACCGTAAAAAGACAGTGGGCGCAAAAGGCGCCCGAAAAAGAGTGCGTCAGCGGCCCCAGCAATCCTTGGCGGTCACTCCGGTGGTCGCGTTGTTCATGCTTCGCACGCCGGTGTTGGTCAGGGTGAAATCCCCGCACTTGTCGGTGGCCATGGCCGAGCCGGTTTTACGCGTCGCGGTCAGCACAAAGGTCTGGTCGGTCAGCGTCGGGGTGATGGTGTAGAAATCATTGCCCGCGCTCAGTCCGGTGACGCCGGTGTAGACATTGTTGCGGGTGTAGAAGCGTTCGAGGGTCTGCGCCTGCTCCGAGAGCAGCGAGACCACTTCGGCGCGACGGCCCTTCTTCACGTATTCGTTGTAGCTGGGGATGCTGATGGTGAGGATGATCCCGATAATCGCGATGACGATCATGATCTCGATCAGGGTAAAACCTCGGCTGGTTCTGCGCATGCCTCAAATTCTCGCTTACTGGATTTGTCGCCACATGATACGACGGCTGCCGCCGCCACCCTTTTCCACAATGACCGTGACCGCGCCGCTGGTGTCAGTCGTGCCCTTGCGCTCGCCGTTAGCAGAGATGAAGTTCAGGGTCGGAATGCCGCCGGTAAAAATCACGCCGCTGGATATCGTATCGTTGCCATCGACCAAACGGTCGCCGGTGGTGTCGATCACGGCGTAGTTGAGCATCTTACCGTTGAACGCATCGAGTTCGACCAGTCGGCCCGTACCAAAGCTCGAACACGGGTCGGTGGTATCGACGCTGGCAGTGGTGAAAACAACTCGCCCCAACACAAGACTGGCCTGATTGATCACGCGCTCGCCGGTCAGCACGTTGTTATACACCAGCGGCAGATACCAGCCTTTTTCTCCCGGATAGGTCGTTTCATTCTGGCTGGTGGTCAGGAACTGCCCGGAACTGCCGGAGAACGAACCGGTAATCGCCTGTGCCTGCAAACTGCTGACGGTGATTTGTCCGGCCCCACCCTCTGCATCCCAGATTGAATAGAACGCTTGCAGATCCTTGTTGGTCTTGTCGGCAGTCTCGTTGAACTTGCCAGTGCCAAAGAACACTTGCTCGCCGCCCTGCGGATTATCCGCCAGCAGCGGTTGCGCGGTGATCGGCTGCGTTGCCCCACCCGGGGCGGTGAACAGAGGTTTGCCGGCAAACGCCACGCCCCAGTTTTCCGGCGCCGTCGCGCTCAAGTCGAATTTCCACATACGCCCCTTCAGGTCACCAGCGTAGGCAGCCTGCACCACGTTCGAGGAATTGACCCTGAGTTTTACCGAAGACAGACCGTTAGTGGTTTCCGTGCTGTCGATGACGATTTTCCTGATCAGCGAACCATCCATTGCATCCAGTACATACAAAGCCGCAACCCCCGAATTGCTGCCGTAACCATTGGCGATGAATGTCGCCCAGCGACCATTGGCCAAGCGTGCCACTTCCGGACGGGCGTAGGCGTAACCCAGATCATTGAAAGCATTCGACGCATTGGCCATAGCCGGCGCACTGACTTCCCACAGTGCCTTGATCACGTTGCCTGCCGAGGCATCGAACAGTTGCAGTCCGTAGAAGGTTTTGCCACCGGCCCCCGTTCCGCCAATGGCCAGCGTTCTCCAGGTGGTGCCGGCCTGCGCATCGAACACGCCGACCTGACCGTCCACGAGAAACTTGTGGCTGACGCCGTTGACGTAATTGGTATCCGCAATCAGCCGCAATGAAGGCAGCACGCTGGAGGGCATGTAGGCATAACGGCGGGTGCCGTTCGTCGAATTGATCACATTGACGAAACCGTCGTTGGCGTTCACTACCAGACTGGTATTCATGTTCGCAGCCTTGGTGGTCAGGTAGTTGGTGTAACTGCTGTCATCCGTCAAGTCGGATGCGGTCTTGTCCGAAGGCGACGCGAGCACCAGCGGCGAATTGATGATATCGCCCAGCAGCGCAGTGCGCACTTTGAGCCCGGCCCTGTTGGTCCCTTTGCTCCACTCCACCAGTTCAGTGCCGCTGACACCGGTGGGCAGGCCCTGATTCAGCGTGTTCTGCTGGGCTGGGGAAAAGCTGCCGAATGCCAGAGCAATGGGCGTGTTGCTCAAGGTGTTCCATGACTGGAAAGTCGGCGCTGTAGCAGAGGGCACGATGGTGGTGTCGGTCGACCATTGCGCCGTCGAGGTATTTACCGTGCCGGTCGAGGTAAAGCCGAACGACCTGATCGTGCCGCGCCAATCCTTGGGATCGTAAGTGGTCTGGTAGAAACTGCTGCCACTGGTCAACGTACTGCTGCTGGCAACACCGGCACCACCGGAGCCGGCCTTGGAAGTGATATCGCTCAGTGCCGACGATAACGCCGCATTGAGCCCGGAGCTGTCGGTCGCCTGGTAATACCTGCCCTGCCCGTAACTGGCGGCGTCGGACAACATATCGTTATCCGCAGCGAAACCCACGGTGTAGGTGTTCATGTTCTGCCGGGGAAAATCGACCGCGTTCCAGCTCTTGCCGGCGGCGTCGGTGCCGGTCGAACGCATGTCGATGTCGAAGGCGAATTTGGCGATGTCATCCAGATACAGCGTGTCACCTTCGCCGTCACCGTTGAGGTTGTCGCCATCGTTATTCACGCCATCCCAGTTCGGTAAGCGACTGCCTGCCAGCGGATCGTTGGTCGGGAAGGTACGGTCATAGGTCGGCAAGCCATCGGTAATCACCACGCCGTAGTTTTTCTGGCAGCGGTATTGAATCGGACTGGTATAGGTCGCCGGTGTGCCGTTGTAGTAAGGCGCCAAGCCACGCATGTAGCGCGTGACTTCGTAATAGCTCTCGGCCAATGGCGTGTTGGCCACGGCGTTCAAGCCGTTGATCGATGAAATCAGCGCGTTGTAGTTGGTGTCTGCCTGGGCCTGGGTGACGCTGCCCGCGACGGGTGACAAATCGGTGATCGAGCGAGCGATGAAACCGCCGTTGCCCGGGTTGCTGCTGGTCGCCGGATTGAATGTCGACAGGCCCATGCGCAAGGTGCGGTTGCTGCTCACCAGTGCAGTGGAAACGTTGCGCGCCACGTTCATCCGGTAATCGTTGGGGATCGCCCCCGTGGTGAAGTCGCGGGTGCCGTTGCTGTTGGCGAGGCTGACTATGTAGGAAATGTAATCGGCGGAATACCGAGTGTTCTCGTTGCCTACGGGGTCGGGCAGTTTCAGGCACAAGGGCGCCACGCTGTTGTTGTAGAACGCATAGGCGCCTCCCGAGCAACCGGAAGTTGGCAGGCTCGATAGAAACACTGTGTCGCCAGTAATCTGCGGCGCGTTGAGTGCAGAGCACAAGCCGAGGAAAGCATTGCACTGCCGGGCGGGAGTGCGGTTGACGTTAGGGTTGAATTCGGCGGCGTAGATGATGCTGTTCATGCTCCCCGAATCATCGATCAGCAGCATCACGTTCGGCGCCACCGCTGCCGCGCTCAGCAATGGCGAATCAGACGGCGTGAATGCCCAGGCCGGCGCCGCCAGGTAGCAACTCAGCAGCATGCCGACCAGCAGCGACAGGCCGCGCTCAATACTTCGCATAGACACTCTCCACCACGCTACGCGAATTGCCGGCGATGCCGACCGCAGTCACTCGATACAAGGTTGCCGAGGTGTTACTCGGCACGTTCACCGCCGTCAGGGTCGTGCCGATGTTCTGCACGCCATAAAAGCCATTACCGGCAGCGATCCACGTCACCCCGGAGGTCGAATTGAAACCTGCCGAGCTGACCGATGACGATTCCGCCGGCGGCAGACATTGGCTCGTGCCGCTGCACACCGCCAACGAATAACTGTCCAGTTGTACTGCGCTTTCGCCCACACGCAACGCCGCTTCGGCCGCCTGAAACGATTGATTGCGCAAGCTGACGCTGCCGGCCATTTTCTCTTGCAGGTTGGCGCTCTGCATCGAGGACAAACCGATCAATGTGAGCAACAGCAGAAACACCAGACTGACCAACAAGACCATGCCGCGCTGTGCCTGACGTTGTTGCAAGGAAATCCTCATCGCCGCCCCCTCATGGCAAGCGGTTGCGCAATGCCGCAACCACGTTGAAGGTTTGATTGCGCACCCGATTGTTCGGGTCGGTGAGGGTCAGGCTCAGGCGCACACTGCGGATGCGCGCGGGATCGCCAGGGTTGCTGCTGTAGGTCGAGGCTGCGACGTCGGTCGCCGAACTGGCCAGGCCGAAGGTGACGTTGAAGGCGCTGACATTGTTGACCAGCACTTGCTGCGCCGGATTGCCGCTGCCGGTGCCCATGAGGATCTGGTTATTGCTGAAGCTGTAGATCAGGCGCCGGATCGGGAACGCGATCTGGCCCGTGGTCGGGTTGCGCAATCCGCTGTAGGCGACCGCGCTGTTGCGGCAATCGGAAATCACCGTCCAGGTCGGCGTCCCCCCGCCGCTGCCGACATCGGCGGTGACCAGGGTCAGCTTGAGACTGGCGTTATCCCAGTTGATCGGGATGAGTTGCGCAGCGTTGAAGTCCCCTGCCGAACTGGAGTCGACGATGGTGCCGAGGCAGCCGAACATGCCGACCATACGAATTTCCTGAATCATCTTGCTGAGGACGAAGCGCGCATCTTCCTGCATCGCTGCGGCGCTGTTCTGGCTGACGTAGGTGTTTTTTGCGGCGATGAAAATCTGTACCACACCAAGCACGACGATCAGCCCCAAAGCCAGAGCAATCAGCAATTCGATCAGGCCGAAACCACGGCTGGCACGCTTCATGGCGTGGCCACCGGATCGACCGCCGCCCGGCTGGTCAGGACGAAACTGCGCTGGGCACTGGCAGCGTTGGCCGCGCGCGCGTCGCTCCAGGTAATGGTGATGGTGTAGACCCGCTGGTTGAGGGTGATACTGCCCGTCGCGGTCGGGCCGCCGAAGTTGGCGATATTGGTGGTGAAATCGTAGAGATCCTGATCCCGCGCATTACTGAGATTGCCCGAGGTCGGTGGCGTGACGGTGTAGTTGGCGCCGGAATTGGCGCGGATGCGATCCATCATGTCATAGGCGATGAAGCTGGCCTGACTGGTCATCCGCGAACTGTCGGTGTACTTCAGCGCATTGAGCTGCACCGCCGCTGCGCCCAACAGCCCGACGGTGAGAATCAGCAGCGCGACCAGCACTTCGATCAGCGTCATGCCCTCCTGTGCGTTTTTGCTCCCTGCCCTCATCCGCAATTTCCACCCAGTTGAATGCGTCCGTTCAAACACACGTTCAGCGTCCTGCTTTGCGTGCCCAGCGTGTAACCGATGACTACCGCCGTCGACGGTGCCGCCAGACCACCAAGATTGTTGAAATCCAGTGCGGTCACTCCTGAGGGTAGCGTCAGAGTCGCGCCGCTGCTCATCGCTGGAACAACCCGCAACACATTGGCCGGATTGCCAGTACTGTCGTAGACCGCCAGCTCACCGGTCCAGACACTGCCGCCAGCGGTCGGACGCAGACGCGTGGTCACGCCGCGATTGATCGCTTCGAGGCGAGCGAAATTGATCGCGCGCTGCAAGTCGCCGACTTCGGTATCCGCCCTGCTGCTCTGGATCGTACGGGTAAAGGCCGGCACCGCCAGCGTGATCAGTATCAGGAACACCGCGATGGCGACCAGCAACTCGACCAGCGTGAAACCTTTTGTACGAAGATCCATCGGTGCCCTCCGTTGCCGTCGGCTATACCTGCTTTTACACGCTAGAACATCCGCTCGGCACGCGCCGACTGATTTGCCCTGCGCGGCGCATGGATTGCGCTGCTCATACCATTCCACGGAGGGATTTTTCATGCCGCAACACGGTTTCAGCCTGATTGAACTGCTTATGGGACTGGCGATTGGCGCAATTGTTCTGCTGCTGGTCAGCCCGGCGTTCGCCGCGCTCAAGCAAGCGACTCAGCGCGACCACGCAGCGCAGTCGCTGCTCGAAGGCATCCGCCACGCTCGCACACTGGCGATCACGCACAATCAGAGCGTGGTGATCCATGGCATCGACGGTGACTGGAGTCAGGGTTGGCGGATCATTCTGGATAGAAGCGGCAAGGGGCCGGAGGACAGCAGCAATCCGCTGCTGGTTGAACGCGCCAGTGAGGCGAAAGTGCCGATTGTCGGCAACTGGTGGGTGAGCCGCTATGTGCGGTTCAGTCATTTGGGGCAACCGCTGATGCCGGGACGGCGGTTTCAGGCAGGGACAATACACGTCTGCTCGCCGCGCGAGCCGGTCAGCCAGCGGCAGATCGTGCTGGCGGCGACCGGTCGCGTGCGCCTGGGCAGTCAGGAAACCGAGCAGGCGCTGTGCGACAAAGGCAGAAGCGTCAGATCGAACGGACGCGCAGCTCTTTCGGCATCGAGAACGTGATGTTCTCCTCACGGCCAGCCAGCTCGTCGGCACCGGTCGCACCCCAGGCCTGCAATTGCTGGATCACGCCCCGCACCAGCACTTCCGGTGCGGAGGCGCCAGCGGTAATACCGATGCGCTCGACGCCGTCGAACCAGCTCTGTTGCAGGTCCTCGGCACCGTCGATCAGGTACGCCGGAGTCGCCATACGCTCAGCCAGTTCACGCAGACGGTTGGAGTTGGAACTGTTCGGGCTGCCGACCACCAGTACCACGTCGCACTCGTCGGCCAGTTGCTTGACGGCGTCTTGGCGGTTTTGTGTGGCGTAGCAGATGTCGTCCTTGCGCGGACCACCGATGGCCGGGAAGCGCGTGCGCAGGGCATCGATCACACGGCTGGTATCGTCCATCGACAAGGTTGTCTGGGTGACGAAAGCGAGTCTTTCCGGATCGCGCACCTGCAATGCGGCCACGTCCTTTTCGTCTTCAACGAGGTAGATCGCGCCGCCATTGCTGGCGTCGTACTGGCCCATGGTGCCTTCGACTTCCGGGTGACCGGCGTGGCCGATCAGGATGCACTCGCGACCGTCGCGGCTGTATTTGGCGACTTCGATGTGCACCTTGGTCACTAGCGGGCAGGTTGCATCGAAGACTTTCAGGCCACGACCGGCGGCTTCGTTGCGTACGGCTTGGGAAACACCGTGGGCGCTGAAAATGACGATCACGTCATCGGGTACCTGATCGAGCTCTTCGACGAAAATCGCGCCACGGCTGCGCAGGTCTTCGACGACGAACTTGTTGTGCACCACTTCGTGACGCACATAGATCGGCGGCCCGAAGACTTCCAGGGCGCGGTTGACGATTTCGATCGCCCGGTCCACACCGGCGCAGAAGCCACGGGGGTTGGCGAGTTTGATTTGCATGCTGTGCCTCGTGTCTTGCGCGCGAAAACAATGGAAAACAGACTGTGGAGACCTGCTTGTTGTGGCGAGGGGATTCATCCCCGCTCGGCTGCTTAGCAGTCGTAGACCGTCAACGGACTTATCTCAGAATCCGTTGACTGGTCTGGGGGCGCTTCGCACCCCAGCGGGGATAAATCCCCTCGCCACAGAAGCTCACTCCTGCATTTTTAGATCGCTTTGACGGAAATGATTTCCACGTCAAAGGTCAGCGTCTTGCCCGCCAGCGGGTGGTTGAAGTCGACGGTCACTTGCGTGTCATCGAATTCCTTCACCACTCCTGGCAATTCAGTATTGGCCGCATCGTTGAAGATCACCAGCAGACCCGGCGACAACTCCATGTCGGTGAACTGCGAACGCGGGATGGTCTGCACGTTCTGCGGGTTCGGCTGACCAAAAGCGTTTTCCGGCTCGACGGTCAGAGTGCGCTTGTCGCCGGCCTTGAAGCCGAACAGTGCGGCTTCGAAGCCCGGCAGCAGGTTGCCATCGCCGACCTTGAACGTCGCCGGGGCCTTGTCGAAGGTACTGTCGACGGTGTCACCGTTTTCCAGGCGCAAGGCAAAGTGCAGGGTGACTTCGGTGTTCTGGCCGATGCGTTGCTCAGTCGATAGCGGTTCAGTCATGAGCGGCCTCTTCGGTTTTCTTCGATTTGAACATGTCCAGTGCCAGCATGATCGCGCCAACGGTGATCGCGCTGTCGGCAATGTTGAACGCCGGGAAATACCAGCGGTTCTGCCAGTGCACCAGGATGAAGTCGATCACATGGCCCAGGGCAACGCGGTCATACAGGTTGCCCAGCGCGCCACCCAGCACCAGTGCCAGGGCGACGGCCAGCCAGGTGTCGTTGCGGCCCAGACGCTTGAGCCAGACCACCAGCACGGCACTGACCACAATCGCGATCAGGGCAAACAGCCAGCGCTGCCAGCCGGAGCTGTCGGCAAGGAAGCTGAAAGCAGCGCCAGTGTTGTAGGCCAGCGTCCAGCTGAACAGGTCGGGAATGATCACGATCTGCTGGAACATTTCAAGCTTGGCTTCGAAGTAGAACTTGCTGGCCTGGTCAATGACCAGGACCAGCAAGCTCAACCACAGCCAGCTCAGCCGTCCGAAACGGCCAACGGCATCAGGCATAGTGACGAACCTCGCCAGCACCGCTGATGTTGTCGACGCAACGCCCGCAGATTTCCGGATGCTCCGGGTTCACGCCGACGTCTTCGCGGCAATGCCAGCAACGCGCGCATTTCGGGAACGCCGATTTGACGATCTTCAGTTTCAGACCGCTGACTTCGGTGGCCACTGCATCGGCCGGAGCCTGAACGAACGGTGCAACGCTGGCAGTCGAGGTGATCAGGACAAAGCGCAGCTCGTTGCTCAGCTTGGCCAGATCGGCGCTCAGCGCCTCTTCGGCAAACAGCGTCACTTCGGCCTGCAGGTTGCCACCGACGGCTTTCGCCGCACGCTGGATTTCCATCTCTTTGTTGACTGCGACCTTCACTTCCATGATGCGATCCCAGTAGGCGCGACCCAGCTCGAAGCCCTCCGGCAGCTCGGTCAGGCCTTCGTACCAGGTGTTGAGCATGACCGACTCGTTACGCTCGCCCGGCAGGTATTGCCACAGTTCGTCAGCAGTGAAGGCGAGGATCGGCGCGATCCAGCGCACCAGCGCTTCAGAGATGTGGAACAGCGCGGTCTGGCACGAGCGCCGGGCCTTGCTGTCGGCGCCGGTGGTGTACTGGCGGTCCTTGATGATGTCGAGGTAGAAACCACCCAGCTCCTGCACGCAGAAGTTGTGGATCTTCGAGTAGACGTTCCAGAAACGGTATTCGCCGTAGTGCTCTTGCAACTCGCGTTGCAGCAGCAGCGTACGATCCACGGCCCAGCGATCCAGCGCCAGCATGTCTTCGGCCGGCAACAGGTCGGTGGCCGGGTTGAAACCGGTCAGGTTGGAAAGCAGGAAGCGCGCGGTGTTACGGATACGACGGTAGGCATCGGCGCTGCGCTGCAGGATCTGCTCGGACACCGCCATTTCGCCAGAGTAGTCGGTCGAAGCGACCCACAGACGCATGATGTCGGCGCCCAGGGTGTCGTTGACCTTCTGCGGCGCGATCACGTTGCCCAGCGATTTGGACATCTTGCGGCCGGACTCGTCGACGGTGAAGCCGTGCGTCAGCAGTTCGCGGTACGGCGCGTGGTTGTCGATGGCGCAACCGGTCAGCAACGAGGAGTGGAACCAGCCACGGTGCTGGTCGGAACCTTCCAGGTACAGGTCGGCACGCGGGCCGCTCTCGTGACCCATCGGGTGCGAACCGCGCAGGACGTGCCAGTGCGTGGTGCCCGAGTCGAACCAGACGTCGAGGGTGTCGCTGATCTTGTCGTACTGCGGCGCTTCATCGCCAAGCAGTTCGGCAGCGTCGAGTTTGAACCAGGCTTCGATACCTTCGACTTCAACGCGTTTGGCGACCTCCTCCATCAGCTCGACGGTACGCGGGTGCAGCTCGCCGCTTTCCTTGTTGAGGAAGAACGGGATCGGCACGCCCCAGTTGCGCTGACGCGAGATGCACCAGTCCGGACGATTGGCGATCATCGAGTGCAGGCGCGCCTGGCCCCAGGCCGGAACGAACTTGGTGTCTTCGATGGCTTTGAGCGAGCGCACGCGCAGGGTGTCGCCACTGGTTGGCTCCTTGTCCATGCCGATGAACCACTGCGCGGTGGCGCGGTAGATCAGCGGGGTCTTGTGGCGCCAGCAGTGCATGTAGCTGTGTTCGATGACGGTGGTGTGCATCAGCGCACCGACTTCGGTCAGTTTTTCCACGATGGCCGGGTTGGCCTTCCAGATGAACTGGCCACCGAAGAATTCCAGCGACGGCACGTACACGCCGTTGCTCTGTACCGGGTTGAGGATGTCGTCGTTGACCATGCCGTATTTCTTGCAGGTCACGAAGTCGTCCACGCCATAGGCCGGGGCGGAGTGAACCACGCCGGTGCCAGCGCCCAGTTCGACGTAGTCAGCCAGGTACACCGGCGACAGACGATCGTAGAACGGGTGACGGAAGTTGATCAGCTCAAGTTCTTCACCGGTGGTGGTGGCGATGACCGAACCTTCCACGCCATAGCGCGCCAGGCAGGCTTCGACCAGTTCTTCAGCCAGCACCAGCAGCTTGTCGCCGATATCGACCAGGGCGTAGTTGAATTCCGGGTGCACGTTCAGCGCCTGGTTGGCCGGGATGGTCCACGGGGTGGTGGTCCAGATCACGATCGCAGCAGGTTTGCTCAGCGAGGCCAGACCGAACGCGGCAGCCAGTTTGGCCTCGTCAGCGATCGGGAACGCGACGTCGATGGTCGAGGACTTCTTGTTCTCGTACTCGACTTCCGCTTCAGCCAGAGCCGAACCGCAATCGAAGCACCAGTTCACCGGCTTGAGGCCCTTGAAGACAAAACCACCCTTGACGATTTCGGCGAGGGCGCGGATTTCACCGGCCTCGTTCTTGAAGTCCATGGTCTTGTACGGATTGGCGAAGTCGCCGAGCACGCCGAGACGGATGAACTCGGACTTCTGCCCTTCGATCTGCTCGGTGGCGTAGGCACGGCACAGCTCGCGGGTTTTATCCGCGCCGAGGTTCTTGCCGTGGGTCACTTCCACCTTGTGCTCGATCGGCAAGCCGTGGCAATCCCAGCCCGGGACATACGGCGCGTCGAAACCCGACAGGGTTTTCGAGCGGATGATCATGTCCTTGAGAATCTTGTTCAGTGCGTGACCGATGTGGATCGTGCCGTTGGCGTACGGAGGGCCGTCGTGCAGGACGAACTTCGGACGATCCTTGCCAATCTCGCGCAACTTTCCGTACAGGCCAATACTGTCCCAGCGCTGCAGGATCTGCGGTTCGCGCTGTGGCAGGCCGGCCTTCATTGGGAAGGCGGTGTCCGGAAGGTTTAGCGTGGCTTTATAGTCGGTCATTTAAGGCTCTTCATTAGCGATGGGCGCTAGGTGCGGCTAGTGCACGGGCGGTGGCGACATCCGCATTGATCGCCGTTTTCAATGCCTCCAGAGAGGCGAAGCGCTGCTCTTCACGCAGCTTTTGGTGGAAAACCACCGTCAAACGCCGGTCATACAGATCGCCGGCAAAATCTAACAGATGGACCTCGAGGTGGGCTTTGCCATCCCCTTGCACCGTGGGGCGCACGCCGATATTGGCGACGCCGGGCCAGGTCTTGCCGTCGATGTCGACATTCACCAGATACACCCCGGTAAACGGCACGCGACGGCGCTTGAGTTGAATGTTGGCAGTGGGCGTGCCCAGTTGCCGGGCCAGTTTCTGACCATGCAGCACGCGACCGGCGATGCGGTACGGACGGCCGAGCAGGCGTTCGGCCAGGGCAAAATCGGCCGCAGCCAAGGCGTTGCGCACCTGAGTGCTACTGACGCGAATGCCGTCCAGCTCGACGGTTTGCGCCGCTTCGACGGTGAAACCGTGAACCTGCCCGGCCTGCATCAGAAAATCGAAATCGCCGAGGCGGTCGCAACCGAAACGGAAATCGTCACCGACCTCCAGATGCTGCACGCCAAGGCCATCGACCAGAATGGTATCGACGAACTCACTGGCGCTGAGCTTGCTCAGCCGCTGGTTGAACGCCAGGCACAGCACCCGGTCGACGCCTTCAGCGGCTAGCAATTGCAGCTTGTCGCGCAACCGCGCCAGACGTGCCGGTGCGGTGTCGGGAGCAAAGAACTCCCGTGGCTGCGGCTCGAAAATCACCACGCAGCTGGGTACGCCCAACTCGAGCGCACGCTCACGCAGCCGGGCCAGGATAGCCTGGTGACCACGGTGAACACCGTCAAAGTTGCCAATAGTGGCGACGCAGCCCCGATGCTGGGGGCGCAAGTTGTGGAGGCCTCGAACCAGCTGCATAACGCGCTTCTTGCTCATAAAGTGGTCGATTATAACCACACCCGACGGCCGACGACAGGCAACACCGTAACGCAAAGTGAACGAGCCGACAAAACCCCCGGCTCATGCCTGCTCATGAAGGCTGAAACCTCAGCTCAAGGCCTTGCGATTGAAGTCGCGCAGACGGAAACCCAACAGCAACAACATACCGAAATACGCCACCACGCCAGCAACCACCAGCGCGCCCAGGCGCAGGAAGCGCTCGAGCATATGCCCCTCATCCCACGCGGGCATGAAATGCATGCCGGCCAGCAACACCGCCGACATCACGGTCACTGCAACGACCAGCTTGAAACCGAATTTGCCCCAGCCCGGCTGCGGTTGATACATCTTTTGCTTGCGCAGCTGATAGAACAGCAGCCCGGCGTTCAGGCAAGCACCGGCACTGATCGCCAAGGCAAGGCCGGCATGGGCCAGTGGGCCGATCAACGCCAGGTTGAACAACTGGGTACAGACCAGCGTGAAAATCGCGATTTTCACCGGGGTGCGAATGTTCTGTTGCGCATAAAAGCCCGGCGCCAGCACTTTGATCACGATAATCCCGAGCAGGCCGACCGAATAGGCAATCAGCGCACGCTGGGTCATTTCGGCATCAAAGCCACTGAACTGGCCGTACTGAAACAATGAAACAGTCAGCGGTTCAGCAAGAATCCCCAGCGCCAATGCGCACGGCAGCACCAGCACAAAGCACAGGCGCAGCCCCCAATCGAGGATCCGCGAATACTCGTGGCGATCCTTGCTGGCGTAGGTCTTGGCCAGTGTTGGCAGCAGAATCGTGCCGAGAGCCACACCCAGCACACCCGACGGCAATTCCATCAAACGGTCGGCGTAATACATCCACGACACCGAACCTGCGACCAGAAACGAGGCGAAGATGGTGTTGATGATCAATGAAATCTGGCTGACCGAAACACCGAGAATCGCCGGCAGCATCTGCTTCATCACCCGCCACACGCCGCTGTCGCGCAGGTTCAGGCGCGGCAGCACGAGCATGCCGATCTTTTTCAGGTGCGGCAGCTGATAGAGCAACTGCGCCAGACCGCCGACCAACACCGCCCAGCCAAGGGCCATGACCGGTGGATCGAAGTACGGCGTGAGGAACAGCGAAAACACGATCATGCTGACGTTGAGCAGAGTCGGCACGAAGGCCGGCACCGAGAAGCGGTTCCAGGTGTTGAGGATCGCGCCGGCCAGCGACGACAGCGAGATCAGCAATATATAAGGAAAGGTCACCCGCAACAGATCGGAGGTGAGCTGGAATTTTTCCGGGGTATCGGTAAAACCGGGCGCCGTGGCCCAGATCACCCAAGGGGCGGCGATCATGCCCAGTGCAGTCACAACCGCCAACACCAGCGTCAACAGGCCCGATACATAGGCAATGAAGGTGCGCGTCGCCTCTTCGCCCTGCTGGCTTTTATATTCGGCCAGGATCGGCACGAACGCCTGGGAGAAAGCCCCTTCGGCAAAGATGCGCCGCAGCAGGTTGGGCAGTTTGAACGCAATAAAGAAGGCATCCGTGGCCATCCCGGCGCCGAATGTCCGCGCGATCAGCGTGTCACGAACAAAACCCAGAATCCGGGAAAGCATCGTGATAGAGCTGACGGCGGCCAACGATTTGAGCAGATTCATTGAGAGAGTTTGTGCCTGTCGATAAACAGCAGGCGAACAATGCGCCTACTTGTGCGATACTCCGCGCCGCAACAGCACAGAGCCAAAGCTCGCGAGTTTACAGGTCAAGCGCCGGAAATAAATATCCCGCCTCTTTATACCTACCACTTAGCGGAACGATTCAAGTGCCCTTGACAAGACAAGTCTTCATCGGCATGATTCGCGGCCTATTTTGTTTGCTATTTCCTAAAAAGTCTTTCGAGGAGCTCGACGGTGGCCAACTCACCTTCCGCCAAAAAACGTGCAAAACAGGCTGAGAAGCGTCGCAGCCACAACGCCAGCCTGCGTTCCATGGTTCGTACCTACATCAAGAATGTAGTTAAGGCCATCGACGCAAAAGACGCTGAAAAAGCTCAAGCTGCATACGTTCTGGCTGTGCCAGTTATCGACCGCATGGCCGATAAAGGCATCATCCACAAGAACAAGGCTGCTCGTCATAAGAGCCGTCTGAATGGCCACGTCAAAGCGCTGAAAGAAGCCGCTTAATCGACGTAGTCATTAAAAAACCGACCTCAGGGTCGGTTTTTTATTGCCTGTGATTTAACAAGCTACAGGCAAAAAAATGTGGGAGCGAGCCTGCTCGCGAATGCGATCTGCCAGTTGATATTTCTATCGACCGACATGACCTCTTCGCGAGCAGGCTCGCTCCCACAGTTCGGATTGATGACGCTTATTGCTGGACCGGCACCCACGGCAGGATCGGGATGGCCGTGACCGCATTCTGCGGACTGCCCTCGATCAAGCGATCGCTGTAGACCAGGTACACCAGCGTGTTGCGCTTCTTGTCGAGGAAACGCACCACCTGCATGGTCTTGAACACCAGCGAAGTGCGCTCCTTGAACACCTCATCGCCATCCTTCAGCTCACCCTTGAACTTGATCGGCCCGACCTGGCGACAAGCGATCGACGCCTCAGCACGATCCTCGGCCAGACCGAGACCACCCTTCACTCCACCAGTCTTGGCGCGTGACAGGTAGCAGGTCACGCCTTCGACTTTCGGATCGTCGAACGCCTCGACCACGATCCGGTCATTCGGCCCGACAAACTTGAACACCGTCGACACCTGACCGATTTCCTCGGCCGAGGCCAGCAATGGCATGGCCATCAGCAGGCCCAACAATCCTTTCGCTACACGCATCGAATTTTCCTTAGACCAGAATCAGGTTGTCACGGTGAACCAGTTCCGGCTCCGCCATGTAACCGAGCAAACCGACAATCGCATCCGACGACTGACCGATGATTTTTTGCGCTTCCAGGGCGCTGTAATTGGCCAGACCCCGAGCGATCTCCCGACCATCCGGCGCTACGCAGACGACCATCTCACCGCGACGGAAACTGCCTTGAACCAGCTTCACCCCCACCGGCAGCAGACTTTTGTTGCCCTTGGACAACGCCGACACCGCCCCCTCATCCAGCACCAGGGTGCCACGGGTTTGCAGGTGACCGGCCAGCCACTGCTTGCGCGCCGCGAGCATGCCGCGCTCCGGCGATAGCAGCGTGCCGATGCGCTCGCCCGCCTTGAGACGATCAAGCACGCGCTCAAGGCGCCCGCCGACGATGATGGTGTGCGCACCGGAACGCGCTGCCAGGCGCGCCGCGCGCAGCTTGGTCTGCATGCCGCCACGCCCCAGCGCACCGCCGGTACCGCCGGCGACCGCATCAAGCGTCGGATCATCGGCGCGCGCTTCATAAATCAGCTGCGCATCAGGATTGTTGCGCGGATCGGCGTCGAACATGCCGTCGCGATCAGTGAGGATCACCAGCAGATCGGCCTCGACCAGATTGGCCACCAGCGCCGCCAGCGTGTCGTTGTCGCCGAAACGGATTTCATCGGTGACCACAGTGTCGTTTTCGTTGATCACCGGAATGACTTTCAGCTCGACCAGCGCACGCAAGGTACTGCGGGCGTTGAGGTAGCGCTTGCGGTCGGAGAGGTCGTCGTGGGTCAGGAGAATCTGCGCAGTGTGCCGGCCATGCTCGGCGAAGCTCGACTCCCACGCCTGCACCAGCCCCATCTGACCGATTGCAGCGGCCGCCTGGAGCTCGTGCATGGCACTGGGTCGTGCGGTCCAGCCCAAGCGACTCATGCCGGCCGCCACCGCCCCGGAAGACACCAGCACCAGCTCGACGCCCGCTTCATGCAGCGCCACCATCTGCTCGACCCAGACACTCATTGCCGCGCGATCCAGCCCTTTGCCGTCAGCTGTCAGCAAAGCGCTGCCGATCTTCACGACCCAACGCTGCGCACCTGTCACCTTGCTCCGCATCATCTTCAACCTTAGCTTGAGGGCAGCGCGACCTGGCACTGCCCGTGACGTTAATCGTGGCGATTGCTGACCAACGATCGATTTCCGGATACTAAAACGCCGCTCGATTGAGCGGCGTTCAAGTTTATCGCAACGGATCAGTCACGCACGTAAATGATTTCCGGACCGTCTTCGTCATCCACATCTTCTTCGTCCCAGTCATCGTCGCCGATGTCATGGACCGACTTCACGCCACTGCGACGCAGGGCACGCTTGTCGTCCAGCGCCTGCAACTGCGCACGGGCTTCGTCTTCGATGCGCTGATCGAGATCGGCCAGCTCTTCCTTGTACGCAGGATCTGCGGCGAGGCGATCGGCACGATCTTCCATGTAACGCATGATGTCGTGGCACAGACGCTCGGTACCGATCTTGGCAATGGCCGAGATCACGTACACCGGACCGGTCCACTCCAGACGATCGACGATTTCCTTGACCCGAGCATCGTGCTCTTCTTCAAGGATCTGGTCGCACTTGTTCAGCACCAGCCAGCGATCACGCTCGGCCAGCGACGGACTGAACTTGATCAACTCGTTGACGATCACTTCAGCCGCGTCCGGAGCACTGGAATCATCCAGCGGCGCCATGTCGACGAGGTGCAGCAGCAAACGCGTGCGCGCCAGGTGCTTGAGGAAGCGAATGCCCAGGCCAGCACCGTCGGAAGCGCCTTCGATCAGCCCCGGAATGTCGGCAATGACGAAGCTCTTCCAGCGATCGACGCTGACCACACCCAGGTTCGGCACCAGCGTGGTGAACGGGTAGTCGGCAACTTTCGGCTTGGCCGCCGAGACCGAACGGATAAAGGTACTTTTACCGGCGTTCGGCAAGCCCAGCAGACCGACGTCGGCCAGCACTTTCATTTCCAGTTTCAGGTCGCGCTGCTCGCCCGGCTTGCCTGGCGTGGTCTGACGCGGTGCACGGTTGGTACTGGATTTGAAACGGGTGTTGCCCAGACCGTGCCAGCCGCCCTGCACTACCATCAGTTTCTGACCGGCCTTGGTCAGGTCGCCGATGACTTCCTGAGTGGCAGAGTCGATCACGGTGGTGCCGACCGGCACGCGCAGGATCAGGTCTTCGCCCTTCTTGCCGGTGCAGTCGGTGCTGCCGCCGTTGGAGCCACGCTCGGCATCGAAGTGACGGGTGTAACGGTAGTCGACCAGGGTGTTGAGGTTTTCGTCGGCCATCATGTAGATGGAACCGCCGTCACCGCCATCACCGCCGTTCGGACCGCCGTTTTCAATGAATTTTTCCCGGCGGAAACTCATGGCACCGTTGCCACCGTCACCGGCCTTTACGCGAATCGATACTTCATCAACAAACTTCATAACCAACGCCTCTCGCCGTACGGACGAGCCGAAAAACAATCAAGACATAAGACTCTTGCAAAAATGAGCGCAGCGACCCCAAGACACGACCTGCATCGCACGCCGACAGCCCATACAAACAGCTTTGCAAGAGACTCACCCCACAAACGAAAAAGCCCCGTCGCAAGACAGGGCTTCTCCAGCGATCTCGCGATTAAGCCGCGATTACGCTCACGTAACGACGACCGAAGGCGCCTTTTACTTCGAACTTGATCACGCCTTCGATTTTAGCGAAGAGAGTGTGATCCTTGCCCATGCCAACGCCGTAGCCAGCGTGGAATTGGGTGCCGCGCTGACGCACGATGATGTTGCCGGCCTTGATGACCTGGCCGCCATACATCTTCACGCCAAGGCGCTTGGCTTCTGAGTCGCGACCGTTACGGGTACTACCACCAGCTTTTTTGTGTGCCATGAGTTCAATTCTCCTAGTGAGGAATTAGGCTGTAATTAAGCCTGAATACCGGTGATTTTGATCTCGGTGAACCACTGGCGGTGGCCCATACGCTTCATGTGGTGCTTACGGCGACGGAACTTGATGATGCGGACTTTATCGTGACGACCTTGGGAGATCACTTCAGCCTTGACGGTTGCGCCAGCAACAACTGGTGCGCCGATGTTCACGTCGTCGCCGTTGGCGACCAGCAGAACGCGATCAAAAGTCACGGATTCGCCAGTAGCGATTTCCAGTTTTTCGATCTTCAGGTATTCACCTTCAGCGACCTTGTATTGCTTACCGCCGGTAACGATTACTGCGTACATGGTATTTCTCCGATAATCCTGCTCACCCAGCTCTTTATAAGAAGAGGTATTGGCTGGCATGGCTGCATGGGGCTGGAACGGCCCAAGTGCAATTGCGTAAGGCAGGTGCTGCCCAGGAAGTTCAGGGTGCGCGATTGTACGCAAGCAATCTGCCTCGCGCAAGTGGCCGTCCATCGCGCCTTGACAGGTCTGGACGGGGGTCCTAGCATGCCGCGCAACCCTTCTGGAGCGACTCTCGCTGATGCAACCCCAAGCTTTCTACCGCGCGGTGGCGGACGATTTTAGCGCCGTCGACGGCATCATCAAGAAGCAGCTGACGTCTCGAGTGCCGCTGGTATCGAAAATCGGCGATTACATCACGTCGGCCGGCGGCAAACGCCTGCGTCCTTTATTAGTGTTGCTGTGTGGCAAGGCCCTGGGTCGCGAAGGCGACGACATGCGCCTGCTGGCCGCCACCATCGAATTCCTGCACACCGCGACCCTGCTGCATGACGACGTCGTCGACATGTCCGGCATGCGTCGTGGCCGCTCGACCGCCAACGCCATGTGGGGCAATGCCCCGAGCGTGCTGGTCGGCGACTTCCTGTACTCGCGCTCGTTCGAAATGATGGTCGAACTGGGCTCGATGCCGGTGATGAAGATCCTCTCCCAGGCCACGCGCATCATCGCTGAAGGCGAAGTGTTGCAGCTGTCCAAGGTGCGTGACGCCAGCACCAGCGAAGAAACCTACATGGAAGTCATCCGCGGCAAGACCGCGATGCTCTTCGAAGCCTCTACCCACAGCGCCGCCGCCCTGGCTGGCGCGACCGCCGAGCAGAGCGAAGCCCTGCGCACGTTCGGCGATCACCTGGGTGTGGCGTTCCAGCTGGTTGATGACTTGCTCGACTATAAAGGCGACGCGGAAACCCTGGGCAAGAACGTCGGCGACGATCTGGCCGAAGGCAAGCCAACCCTGCCGCTGATCTACACCATGCGCGAAGGCACGGCCGAACAGGCGGCACTGGTGCGTCAGGCGATCCAGAAAGGCGGGATCGAAGACCTGGAAAGCATTCGTATCGCCGTCGAAGCGTCCGGCTCGCTGGAGTACACCGCGCAACTGGCCCGCGATTACGTGGCACGCGCGATCAAGTGCCTCGAGGCGCTGCCGGCCAGCGAATACCGCGATGCGCTGGTGGAACTGAGCGAGTTCGCGGTCGCCCGCACGCACTGATTCATCCCCTGTGGGAGCGAGCCTGCTCGCGAAAGCAATCTGCCAATCGACTCAATGTTGACTGACACAGCGCTTTCGCGAGCAGGCTCGCTCCCACAGTTGTTTCTGCGCTATGCCCTCCTCCGCGTAAAACCCTATACAATGTGCGCCCTTTAGTCCTCCTGATACCCAAGGAACCTTAGTGAGCACGTTGCCACCCTGCCCGAAATGCAATTCCGAATACACCTACGAAGACGGCACCCAACTGGTCTGCCCCGAGTGCGCCCACGAGTGGTCTGCCAGCGGCGAAGCCGAAGTGGCGGCTGATGATGCCGTGAAGAAAGATTCGGTCGGCAACGTCCTGCAGGACGGCGACACCATCACCGTGATCAAGGACCTCAAGGTCAAAGGCACATCGCTGGTGGTCAAGGTCGGCACCAAGGTCAAGAACATCCGCCTGTGCGATGGCGATCACGACATCGACTGCAAGATCGACGGCATCGGTCCGATGAAGCTCAAATCCGAGTTCGTCAGAAAAGTCTGAGCCTTGCGTCATCCATCCTGCGCCAGCCGTGGGATGGAGCTTTGCCCTCCCCGCTTCGGCTCAATGAATCCGCGCATGGCCATCAGCCAGTCATTTTGACCTGACACAACCTTTACCCGGAAAACTCCACGATCCGCCAATAGGCACTTGCTATTTGATGAATAAGAATTATTCTCATTGAAACCTTTCAAGGAGATGAACCCCATGACTTATTTGATCGACGCCTGGCTGGATCGCCCACACCCTTACCTCAGAATCCTCCATCGGGAAACCGGCGAAGTCTGTGCGGTGCTTGAAGAAGAAGCCTTGCATGAGCTGCAGGATCAAGGCGATCTGGACGTCAGCAGCCTCAATTCCAGCGAGCCGCTGGTGCTCAAGGAGCTGGTGCGCAATCTGTTCCTGTTCTGCTATGCCCGGGCGTTGCGCCCGACCAATGAGCTGCACAACAAGATCGAAATATGAGCAGCATTAAAAAAACCTGTGGGAGCGAGCTTGCTCGCGAAAGCGATAAATCAGTCAACGAATGAGTCGACTGAAAAACCGCCTTCGCGAGCGAGCTCGCTCCCACATTTTTCAGCCCGCCATCAAGGCAGGCTCGGTATTACAGAACGTCCAGCAGCTCGACGTCGAATACCAGAACGCTGTGCGGCGGGATGCTGCCCACGCCTTGTGCGCCGTAAGCCAGTTCGCTCGGCACGTACAGGCGCCATTTGCTGCCGGCATTCATCAGTTGCAGGGCTTCGGTCCAGCCAGCGATCACGCCGCCAACCGGGAATTCTGCAGGCTGGCCGCGCTCGTAGGAGCTGTCGAACACAGTGCCGTCGATCAGGGTGCCGTGGTAGTGCGTACGCACCTGGTCTTCACGGGTCGGCTTGGCGCCTTCGCCCTGAGTCAGCACTTCGAATTGCAGGCCGGAAGCCAGGGTGGTGATGCCGTCACGCTTGGCGTTTTCGGCGAGGAAGGCCAAGCCTTCGCCAGCCGCGGCTTCAGCCTTGGCAGCTGCTTCGGCTTGCATGATCTCGCGGATCACTTTGAAGCTGGCGGACATTTCTTCCTGGCCAACACGGCTTGGCTTGCCGGCGAAAGCGTCGGTCAGACCGGCCAGGATCGCGTCCAGGCTGACACCCGGTGGCGGGTTGTCGCGCAGCTGGTCGCCGAGTTGACGGCCGATACCGTAGCTGACGCGGGTTTCGTCGGTGGACAGATTTACTTCGGACATGACACTGCTCCGCTGTGCGGACGGCCACAGGACTTGCCGTGCGTGCACAGCGCGTCCCGGCGCGCCCGGAACCAAAAGGGCGAGCAGACTAGCACAGATACCCCGGACTTGGGGCCGAGCCTACAGGGCCGAGCGCCAGGCGAGCGGCACTTTCAGGCTTTCATCGAGGTCAGCGACCAGCCCGCACATTTCGTCATGGACTGAGGTGTGCACAAGGTTGAATGGCAGCACCGGGAAGGCATGCAGCAGATCCCGCGCGTGCTCCACTGAGCGCAGCGTCAGCATATTGCCCTTGAGATCGCTCAACGGATACGCCGTCCCATGCATCCTCGCTTCCAACAGGTAAATGCCCCCTTCCATGGAGATCAGGTTCAACTCGTCGACCTTCCTGGCAACAGCAAACGCGTTCAACTCTTGCAGGTTCATGGAAGCACCTCACACCGTGGCGAATCGCACCGTTACAGGCATAGGCCGCTGCGCTTGAAAGCACAAGCCACAAACGAAACCGCCCGTCTGTTTCGCAACAGACGGGCGGTTTTTTTGCCTTGGTCGGCTGATCAGTGTTTGGTGACCTTGTCCAGGTAACCCATGGCAAACGCGGACACCACAAAAGTCATGTGAATGATCACGTACCACATCAGATGCTCAGGATCGACGTTCTTGGCATCCATGAAGATGCGCAGCAGGTGGATCGAAGAAATCGCCACGATCGACGCCGCGACTTTCATCTTCAGCGACGACGAGTCCATGGTGCCCAGCCAGCTGAGCTTCTCTTTGCCTTCGTCGATGTCCAGTTGCGAGACGAAGTTCTCGTAGCCGGAAATCATCACCATCACCAGCAGACCGCCCACCAGCGCCATGTCGATCAGCGACAGCAGCACCAGAATCAGATCCGATTCAGCCATGGCGAAGACGTTGGGCAGGATATGGATGATTTCCTGGAAGAACTTCAATGCCAGCGCCAGCAGACCGAGGGACAGGCCGATGTAGATCGGCGCCAGCAGCCAGCGGGTGGCGTACATTGCATTTTCGATAAAGCGTTCCATTGACTCTCACACAAGGGGCTGGAAATGGCGGCGAGTATAACAGCCCGCTGTGACAGCCAGAAACCGCCGGAAAATCCGCCACCTGCGTGTGTGTGACAAAGTTTTTCTGCTAGTGTCCAAAGCATTGACAGCCCAATGACAGTGGACAGGACGCGTGGAAATGGATGTGCGATCAGCCTTGACGACTGCCGGAATCTGCCTCGCCTTGCTCATCGGCGGTTGCTCGCCCGGCGATGAAAAACAAGTCGCCAACCTCGACGAAAAGACCGCCACCTTCGAACAGTCACTGGACACGATCAGCGATCCCAAGCTCAAGGACGCCATCACCGAACTCGGCGGTTCGCTGCTGTTGCTCGAACGGGCCAGGCTCAAGCTCGACGACATCGCGCCGCACACCGAATATGGCGCCGACGCCCTCGCCGTGCTCAAGCACTACCCTACCCCGCAAGCGCTGGTCGATACCTTCATCAACGGCCTGTTCGTGCTGCACAAGGACGCCAGCTCGGATTACCTGACCGATCTGCAACCGGTATTCCCGTTCAACCTGAACATTCCCGGCGGTTTTCTGTTTCCGCACGGCATCGAATGGCACTCGGTGACGCTGAGCAACAAACGCGTGATCGCCTGGCAGCCGGAATGGTCGGAAACCGATCCGGGCATTCAGCTCAGCCCGTCCAGCTCCAACGTGACCAACCCCGATGACCTGACGGTGACCTACCCGTTCATCGATGGCCTGAACGTCGACAAGAAAAGCCTGCCGCAACCGGTCAGCCTGCAAGGCCAGGTCGAGGTCATCGCGCCGCGTCGCCTGTACAGCTTTGACCTGACGCAGAAAGACGTCGGCCAGACCCGCAGCAACGACAACCTCAGCGTCAAACTGCTCAAGCTGGAAAAGAACTATGCCGAGGTCGAAGTCAGCAACAGCCTGCCGCTGGCAGCGGAAGTCGCCGAAATCCGGATCAATCCGCTGATCGTCCAGGCCCGCGACGCCAGCGGCCAATACCTGGTGCGCGCCGGTTCGATCAACGAAAGCCCGGAGCAGGTCGCGTTCTACCAGAAGCAACTGACGCAGTTACAGAAGCAGAAGAGCTGGAGCGACACCCTGGAAAAACAGCTCAGCGACGACCAGCAAGCCTTCGAGAAAGACCACCCGCGCCGCTACAACAAGGTGTATTTCCACGGCCCGATCGACACACTGGAAGTCAGCGTGCTCGACTTCTCCTCGGCAACGGTGACGCGCAAATCCCTGGACCTGCCGGTGCGCACCTTCAACCCGCACACCACGGCCAAAACCGTGCAGCCGCTGGATCTGCCAGTTGTGGTGTATGACGATCTCGCCGCCAACTGGCTCAAAGGCGCGGACCTGACCGAGGAACAATTGAAGGCCGGCGTGCGCATTCATCAATCGGTTGAAGAGCCGAGCGCGGCGCGTATCGAGTTTTCCCACCGCCGCACCTTCAATGACGAATTGCTTGGCGACGAACTCAACCCCGGCGTCAGTCCCGTGACCTTCTTCACGGAAAAGCGCGGCGGCAAACTCGACGAGCCGATCGAACTGCCGCCCGAGGCGTATCAGGTCGATCCGCTGCAAGCGACGATAACTTATGATCTGAATCTGTTTCCGGAAACCCCGGCGATTGCCGTGGGCTCGATGCCGTTGTTTCTGGCCACGGTGGCCAAGCAATCCTACGACGCGCAGTCATTGCCCAAAGGCCTGGCGATCAAGGACAACACGCTGGTAGTCGACCTGAAAACCTTCCCGGCCAACGAATGGCGTTTCTTCGTCAAGGACGACAGTGGCCACTACCTCAAGCAGATTCTTTCGGTCAGCCACGACGCCAGCACCGAAGGCCCCGCGCTACTCGGCGTGCACTACTTTTATGGTCGCCCGACTCGCGTGGAGACCTATCAGCGCACCGACCTCGCCACCGTGCAATACGGCTTTGAGGTCAAGCTCGACAAGGCGCCGGTGGACCAGACGGCGCCTTAACCGTTGAGACTGCGCCCACGGCCGCCGTTGATCTGCCGCAACTGCGCTTGCAGATGCAAGCTCCAGATCTGCGGATCATCGGCCAGTTCGTAACCATGCAAGGTCAGGCTTTCAACGATGGTGTCGAGAATCGACTCGGCCGCCACCGGGCCGTGGAACGGGCCTTGGGCTTTGATCGCGGAAGGTTGTTCGCCGGCCATGCCGGCCGCGAAGAGCAGCGTCCACATGCCGTTGTCGCCGGCCAGCGGCTTGACGGCGCATTCGATCCGGGTCACCAGACCCAGGCATTGACGGGTGAGACAGAGGTTGCGCGACATGGCGGCGACCCTCGGTAAAGCCGGTATTCAGCCCCCACGGGAGGACTGGCTCGATCCAGTGATACTGTCGATATCCTTGACCTGAGAATAGAAGAAAAGTGTCCCGCGCAAGCCAAATGGAACCAGAAGGCGCCGAATGGTCATTGTGTGAATATTGGCGTCAGAGTAGTGGCACATTCCCCGAAGATCCCCGCAGAGATCAATCTGGAAAAGCACTGTGGGAGCGAGCCTGCTCGCGAAGACGATGGATCAGCCAACTCATTCGTCGACTGATACAGCGCTTTCGCGAGCAGGCTCGCTCCCACAGGGTCTGGCGTGAACTGATCAGGCCGGTTTGGCTTCGGCGAGGGCCTCCTGCGCCAGTTCCTTCTCAGCCTCTTTCAAGTCCTCTTCGCTGATCATCTCGGCGATATCGCGCAGGCGCTCGACCACTCGCGCATTGATGCTGCCTTCGGGGAATTCGCCATCGGCGTTCGGCTCCCCGGCCGGCTCACCCACCAGCAGGCTCAGCGCCTCATCGGCCTGACGCACCGCATACACGTGGAACTGGCCGGCGCGCACGGCGGCGAGGACTTTCTCATCGAGCATCAGCGTGGCGACGTTGGCCTGGGGAATGATTGCGCCTTGTTCGCCGGTCAGGCCGCGTGCTTCGCAGAGGCGGAAGAAGCCTTCGATCTTCTCGTTGACCCCGCCGACTGCCTGCACCTCGCCGAACTGGTTGATCGAACCGGTGATGGCAAAACATTGCTTGAGCGGGGTTTTCGACAGTGCCGAAATCAGCGTGCACGCCTCGCCCAGCGATGCGCTGTCGCCGTCGACGTAACCGTACGACTGCTCGAGCGCAATGCTCGCCGAGATCGCCAGCGGGAATTCCTGGGCGTAACGGCTGCCCAGATAACCGGTGAGGATCATCACGCCTTTGGAGTGAATCGGCTGGCCGAGGTTGACCTCACGCTCGATGTCGACGATGCCGCTGCCGCCCGGGTAGACCGTGGCGGAAATCCGCGCCGGCACGCCGAACGCCGAATCGCCGACCTCCAGCACTGTCAGCCCGTTGCACTTGCCGACCGCCGCACCGTCAGTGTCGATGAGGATAATTCCGGCGAGCATGTCGTCGAGAATCCGCGCCGAGACGCGCCCGGTGCGGGTGGCCTTGGCTTTCAGGGCGCGTTCGATATGGCCTGCGTCGGTCATTTCATCGCCGGCCAGATGGCGAATGAAATCCGCCTCGCTGACCAGTTGGAACAGATCACCAATGCGCGCCGACAAGCGCCCCTGATGCTCGGCCAGCCGTGCGCTGTAGGTCGCCAGTCGTGCCACCGCATCGGCGGTCAGCGGCGCCATGCCTTCTTCCGAAGTACGGGTTTTCAGGAGCTGGGCGAACTGCTCGAGGCTTTCGTCGACCATCGGGATGTCTTCGTCGAAGTCGACCAGAACGCGGAACATCTCCTGGAAGTCCGGATCGAGATCCTGCAGCGTGTAATACAGCTGCCGCGCACCGATGATGATGACTTTGACCTGCAGCGGAATGTGCTGCGGGTTCAGGGTCATGGTGGCGAAGCGGCCCATCTCGCCCAGCGGCGATTCCATTTTCAGTTTGCGCGATTGCAGGGCGCGTTTGAGCGCATCCCACACGAACGGCTCGCTGAGCATTTTCTCCGCTTCGAGAATCAGGAAACCGCCATTGGCGCGGTGCAGCGCACCCGGACGCAACTGCCGGTAAGTGGTGTAGAGCGCGCCCTGATCGGTGGTGTACTCGATGCGGCCGAACAGGTTTTCGTAGGTCGGATGCGGTTCGAACACCACCGGTGCACCGCCGCTGGCCGGATGCCCGACCACCAGGCTCGGTGCGTATTGTTCTTCCAGCAACTTGCGCGCGACGGCGTCGGTCTTGCTGTCGTCAACCAGTTGCTCGACCACGGTTTTCAGCAGATACACCTGCATCGCTTGCAGGTAACCGCAGACCCCGGCGTTCTCCGCGTACTTCTCCGACAGCGGCGCCAGCAACGGCTGCAAGGCCAGGGTGATGGTTTCTTCGTTGAGCGAACGCAGTTGATTGTTCGACTCGCGCTTCCACTGCGGCAGGCTGGCGAGTTCTTCGTTCAGGCGCTCTTCGAGGCCGGAAATGTCATCGTGAAAACGCTCGCGCTCGGCTTCCGGCAACTGCGCGAATTCGGCTTCGTCCAGGGCCTTGCCGTCGAGCATCGGCGTGAAGGCGATATTGCTGCTGTCGCGGTACAGGGCGACGTCTTTTTCCAGGGCCAGCCGCTCGATGATGTCCAGCGCCTTGTCGTAGCGCTGGTTGAAGGCACGGTCGATGGCGCTTTTTTTCTGCTGGTAAGACGGGTGTTCGAAAACCGCCGGAAAAGTCGCCAGCAGGTTGTCGATCAGGCCGTTGATGTCACCGATGAACGAGGCCGCCGTGCCCGATGGCAGCTCCAGTGCACGTGGTTCGCGCGGCTCATCGAAGTTGTTGACGTAGACCCAGTCCGCCGGGGTCTGCAGGCGCTTGCCTTCGGCTTTCAGGTAGCGTTTGACGAACGAGAAACGGCCGGTGCCGGGCTCGCCCATGACGAATACGTTGTAACCGGGGCGTGGCATCGCCACACCGAACTGCAAGGCTTCGACCGCGCGTTCCTGGCCGAGCACACCGCGAAAGGGCTCCAGATCATTGGTGCTGGTGAAGCTGAACTGTTCAGCGGAAAACGGACGAGTCAGCGCTTCGGGCGCAAGACGCAGGCTGGCAGCAACAGGATCAGGCATCGGGCTTCCTTAACAATCAGGCGGGGCAGGTAGCGGCATTCTGGCGCTGCCCGTGCCCCACTGGCAAGGCGCGCCACATGACAAAGCATAGACAAGCGCGCGGCCGGCCGACGCGTCCCGATAAATCAGAGGTTTATTCCAAATATTTTGCAAAAAGTCACGGAACCGCTGGAACGTGCCTAAACTCCAAACTGCGCGGCTGGAACTAATACCGGCCCACTGACACTTTCGGCTTTGTCCTCGGGCAGAGCACGAAGGGCCAGAACCCTGTCCATTGGTATGCACATAAAGAGAACAAAGCTATGAAACGGATTCTTCTCGGTACTCTCTTCACCGCTGTATCCATCAACGCAATGGCGCAAGCCCCGGGCGGCCCGGATTGCGGTTGGGGCAACATGCTGTTCGAAGGTCAGCGTGGCACCCCGGCGCACTTCCTTGCTTCCACCACCAACGGCACTTCCGGTAACGCTACCTTCGGTATGACCTCCGGCACCAACGGCTGCTCGACCAACGCGTCCCTGACTTATGGCGGCAAATCCTGGTTCGCCATGAATGGCATGATGAACGAGCTGTCCGAAGACATGGCCAAAGGCAATGGCGAAGCGCTGACCACTTATGCCGTGGTCCTGGGCGTAGCACCGGAAGATCGTGCGCACTTCGCGCAAGTCACCCACGAGCACTTCCAGCAGATCTTCAGCAAAGCTGACGTGACCGCTGAAGACGTGCATACCAACACCCTGGCAGTACTGAAATCGGACCCACGTCTGGCCAAGTACGCAACTCAGGCTTAAGCTCGACCCCGCCCGCTTCCTTCGGGAAGCGGGTTTTGTTTTTTTTGGCCCGCCCCTCTTTGGGTCTTTATTACTTTCCTGTTCAAGTTGCCGACTATGCTCAAACGCCTTGCCTGGCTGGCGCTCTGTGTCTGCGCCCCGCTGTCCGCCGCGCCTCACATCGATCCTCAACGTTTGCAGCAACTGGCCAACGACCGCTTCTGGATTTCCCTCGGTCATTACGAAACCGCCAAGCTCGGCGGCTGGCGCAGCTATGTCAGCGACAAGAAGTTCTTTCTCGCGCCCGACGGCAATGAACATCCGGACCGCGAACTGGCCGCCACCGTGCAGGCGTTGTACGCCCCGGCCAGCCTCGGCGAGCAACACGCACAATGCGTATACCCCGCGCGCACGCGCTGGCTGAAAGCGCAGCTCAATCTCGCTGACCTGCCAGCGCCGGAATGCGCCGAATACAAGCAATGGTTCAAGGACGTCTCGCCGCACAGCGCGGTGATGATTTTCCCGGCGGCGTATCTCAACAGCCCGTCGTCGATGTTCGGCCACACCCTGCTGCGCATCGATCAGGCGGATGTGCAGGCCGACAAGACCTCGCTGCTCAGCTACGCGATCAACTTCGGCGCCTACATCGAAGGCTCGGACAACAGCATTCTGTATGCCTGGAAAGGCTTGATGGGCGGCTACCCGGGGCTGTTCGCGCTGGTGCCGTATCAGGAAAAACTGTCGGAATACCGCAGCCTGGAAAACCGTGACCTGTGGGAATACCGGCTCAATCTGACACAGGAAGAAACCGCACGCATGGTCGAACATGTGTGGGAGCTCAAGCAGATCCAGTTCGACTATTTCTTCTTCGACGAAAACTGCTCGTATCGCTTGCTGGAACTGCTGCAAGTGGCGCGGCCGAGCCTGCGCCTGACCGAACAATTCCCGCTGACCGCAATCCCCACCGACACCGTCAAAGCGGTGAAAGAGGCCGGGCTGGTCGAGCACATCGAATATCGCCCGTCCCGCGAACGTGAACTGCTCAGCCGCGCCGAGCCGTTGAGCGATGATGAACAGCAATGGGTGCTGAAAGTCAGCGCCGATCAAAAAGTCCTGCAAGAGCCAACGTTCAAAGCCCTGCCGCGCGCACGTCAGGCGCTGATCGTCGACGCCGCCTATCGTCTGGAGCGCTACCGCGCCAACGGCCAGGAGCGCGACCCGCAACGGGCGCAGCGCAGTTTCGAACTGCTGCGGGCGATCAACAAGAACCCGGCGCCGGAGCTGGAAATACCGCAACCCGGTCTGCCCGAAGATGGCCACGAGTCCCGCACCTGGCAGGCCGGCCTCGGTACGCGCGGCGATCGCGCGTTCGGCGAATATGGCCTGCGCATGGCTTATCACGACCTCAATGACAATGCCGAAAGCTTCCCCCTCGGCGCGCAGATCGAGATCCTGCAACTGAAGCTGCGCCAGTACGAAGGCAATGACTGGCAGCTGCAGCAACTGGATCTGGCCACCATTCGTTCGCTGACACCGCGCAACGAGCTGCTGCAACCGCTGTCGTGGCAAGTCACCGGTGGCCTTGAGCGGGTGCCGGGAAAGCATGACGACGAAACGCTGGTCAGCCATGTCAACGGTGGCGGCGGCGGCACGTGGCAGTTGGGCGAAGACGTGCTCGGCTTCGCGCTTGGCACGGTGCGCGTGGAACACAACAATGACTTCGCCGAGTTTGTTTCCCCGGCCGGCGGCTTCAACACCGGCGTGCTGTGGAAACACCCGCTGGGCAATCTGAGCCTGGAAGCCAAGGGCGACTATTTCTTCAACGGCGAAGTGCGCCGCAGCCTGAGCCTGAATCAGCAGTGGGAGCTGTCGCGCAACCTCGGTTTGCGCCTGAGCGCTCAGCGTGAATTCAGCCAGCTCGCCAGCCCGGAAACAGAAGTCATGCTGGAAGTGAAGTGGTATCACTACTGATCCCCGCACACAGCACAAAACCAATGTGGGAGCGAGCCTGCTCGCGAAGGCGGTGGGTCAGTCAATAGTAGTGTTGCCTGACACGACGCCTTCGCGAGCAGGCTCGCTCCCACACGCGCTTTGTGGTGTGCAATGGATTTTTCACAGGCCTTCGACAGCCGCCTCATGAATCCCCTTCTAGACTTCCCGTATCAGCCGAAAACCGGCGCGGGAGAGTGCGATGTGGCGGTGCGTGGGATTGTTGGCCGTTGTATTGGCGCTGGCCGGTTGCCAGACCACCCATGAAGACTTGATCGCCAAGGGCTATCCACCGGCCTTCGCCGATGGTTTCGATGACGGTTGCGTCAGCGGCCGGCAAGCGGCGGGCTCGATCAGCGGTGAGTTTCGCAAGAACGTGCCGCGCTATCTCAAGGACCAGCAATACGCCGACGGCTGGGTCGACGGCTTCCGCCAATGTCAGGCGATGCTCGAAAACAGGGATCGCGAGCAATATCGCAACGAACATTGGGACGAACGCGAACGCGCCTGGCAGCAGCAGAAGGACCAGGACGTCGGGCGGGCCTATCGCTCGCAATAGGTCGCTTGCAGACATCCAGTGAAACCAAACGCCGGCAATCATGGCCCAAATCCTTTAACAGGAGGACTTCATGAGTCGCGCATTCGTCAACGAAGACAACGCCGCCGCGCAGGCCGATCAGCCGGTCGAACGTCAGGTCAGCACGCAGCCCAACTACGTCACCCCGCAAGGGCTGGCGCAGTTGCAGGCGAAAGTCATCGAGTTGCAGAGCCTGCACGCCGAGCAAACGGCCAAGGGCGAGCAGGCCGACAAACAACGTCTCGCCGATCTGCAACGGGATCTGCGTTATTTCACTCAGCGCCTGAGCAGCGCCCAAGTCGCAGTCGCTGCGACCTCCACCGACAAGGTGCAGATCGGTAGCTGGGTGACTTTTGCCGATGAACACGACACTGAACACCGCGTGCAACTGGTCGGCGAGGATCAGGCCGACGCCAGTCAGGGCCTGATCAACTGGGCCTCACCGCTGGGCCGGGCCTTGCTCGGCGCCCGGCTCAACGATGAAGTGCTATGGCAGCGACCTGCCGGCGATCAACTGATCGAAGTGATCCGCATCGAACCGGCTTAAACCACGCCTTGCGCCAACATCGCATCGGCGACTTTGACGAAGCCGGCGATGTTCGCGCCCTTGACGTAATTG